>JAOUEE010000200.1 GCA_029858875.1 Acidimicrobiia bacterium | reverse complement strand
TCAGCACTCGCACGGCCCGCCGGTGCAGTGCCCGGCGCATCTCCATCCGCAGCAGCATCATGCCGCCACCTCCTCGGGTGCATTGGTGAGCTCGAGGAAGACGTCCTCGAGGCTGAAACGGTGGGGCCGCAGCTCGGTGACCCACTGGTCGGCGTCGGCGAGCAGCCGGGTGATGTGGGCCGCGGCCCCGGGATCGACCTCTACGCGAAGGGCATCGTCGACCCGTTCGACAACCAGCCCGGCCGCCTCCAGCACCCTCCCACCGACCACGAGGTCCTCGACCTTCACGAGGATCCCGACCCGATGGCCGGCCGCGGCCAGCACCTCGTCGACCGAACCGTGCGTGACGCAACGACCGGCAGCCAGGATGGCGACGCGGTCACAGGTCTGCTCGATCTCGGTCAGGATGTGACTGGACACGAACACCGTGCGACCCTCGGCCGCGAATCGCCGGAGCAGATCGCGCACCTCACGCATACCGGCCGGATCCAGCCCGTTGGCCGGCTCGTCGAGCACGAGAACGTCGGGCTCCTTCAGCACGGCGGCTCCCAGCGCCAGTCGCTGGCGCATACCGAGGGAGTACTTCTTCACCAGATCGTCGCCTCGATCGGACAGGCCGACCATCTCCAGAGCAGCCTCCACCCGGCGCGGCCCGATGCCGTCGACCGAACCCAGCAGGCGGAGGTTCTCACGAGCCGTCATGGTGGGGAACAGCGCCGGCGTCTCGACGATGGACCCGATGCGACGCATGCCTGCTCCCAGGCCTTCGGGCACCCGATGGCCGAGCAGCCGGAGCTGGCCGGCGGTGGGCCGGGCCAGACCCAGCAGACACCGTATGGAGGTCGTCTTGCCCGAACCGTTGGGTCCGAGGAAGCCGAACACCCCGCCCTCCGGTACGGTCAGGTCGAGGCCATCGATGGCCACCGTGACCTGTCCCCGGCGCCGGTAGGTCTTGCGCAGACCCTCGATCTCGATCACGTTGCTCACAGCTGCCTCCTCACCCAGACAGACGGGCGGGACACCTCACCGGGTGACAACCGTGTCGTCGATCAGCCACCGGCGACGATGACCCCGGCGGCGAAGCACGCCAACTCGAGGGCGACCTCCCGACCAGCCAGATCGAGGAAGCCGTCGCTGTCGGATTGCAGTCCCGCCGGTTCATGGCCAGCATTGGGGTCGGCAGCCGGGTCCGCGAGACCCAGGTGAGGAGGAACATCGTGTTCGAGCGGATCGTCGCCGGGGTGAGCCGGACCGACACGGCCCGGTCCGTGGGTCACCAGGCCGTCGAGCTGGCCAACGAGCTGGGCGCCGACCTCCACCTGGTGTCGAGCTATGAGCCCCACGAATCGAAGGAGCGGCCCGTCGAGCGACATCTGTCTGCACTGCTCGATTCGCTGGCCGCCAGCACCCGGGGTCCCGTGCAGACCTATCTCCTCCCCGGCGATCCGGCCGAGGCCATCCTCCAGATCGCCGGCCAGGTCGACGCCGATCTCATCGTCGTCGGCAACAAGGGAATGCAGGGCACCCGTCGGGTGCTCGGCAGCGTGCCCAACACCCTCACCCACCGCTCATCGTGTTCGGTGCTCGTGCTGGCCACCACCTGAGTGGTGACTCGTGGCCAGGCCGCTTCGGCCGCCAGGGGACTGCATCGGTAGGGTGAACGCATGGCTGACGTGACTCCCGCCGAAGACGAGCTCCCGCTGATCATCTCGGTCGATGATCACGTGATGGAACCCAAGGACCTGTGGCAACAGCAACTGCCGGCGAGCATGCGAGATCGTGGCCCCCGCGTGGTGCAGGAGATGATCCGCCTCAAGTTCGAGGGAGGGCACTACGGCTTCGAGCGCAACGACCCCGACGGGCAGCTCTGCGATGTCTGGCTGTTCGAGGACAGCGTCACCCCCACCGGCTTCCTCCACGGACCGGCCGGTGTGCCCCGTGAGGAACAGCGCAACGTGGCCGCCGTGTACGAAGACCTCCGCCCCGGCACCTACGACCAGACGGCCCGGCTGGCCGACATGGACCTCAACCACGTCGAAGCCGCCATCAACTACCCGAACATCTTTCCCCGCTTCTGTGGCCAGGGCTTCCTCGAGCGCGACGACAAGGAGCTCGCCCTCGAATGCCTCAAGATCTACAACGACTGGATCATCGACGACTGGGGCGGCGGGGCCGGTCGAGGCCGACTCATACCGCTGACCCTGGTGCCCATGTGGGACCCCGCCCTCGCGGCCGACGAGGTGCGCCGCTGCGCGGCCAAGGGCAGCCACGCCATCGCCTTCTCCGAGAGCCCGGCCAAGCTGGGCTGCGCCACCATGTACAGCGGCGACTGGGACGTGTTGTGGACGGTTTGTGAGGAGACCGACACCACCGTGTCCATGCACATCGGCTCGTCGTCGTCGATGCCCACCACCTCCGACGACGCACCCCTGGCCACCTCGATGTCGCTGTACGCGCAGAACGCCGAGGGCTCGATGGTGGACTGGGTGTTCTCCGGCACGCTCCAGCGCTTCCCGTCCATCAAGATCGCCTACGCCGAGAGCCAGGTCGGATGGATGCCGTTCCAGATGGAGCGGATGGACTCGGTCTTCCGTGAGGGTCGCGGGGGTGTCGGCGGCAGCGGCCCCCTCCCCAGCGAGATCGTGCGCGGTCGGGTCTTCGGCTGCATCTTCGATGACCTGGTCGGACTGAAGCAGCGCCACGAGGTCGGCTTGGAACAGATCCTGTTCGAGACCGACTACCCGCACTCCGACGGCACGTTTCCGCACTCACGCAAGGTGGCTCACAGCATGTTCGCCGCCGTTGGCATGAACGCCGAGGAGTGCACCAAGGTGATGCGTACCAACGCCATCCGGGCCTACGGGCTCGAGCGCTTCGGCATCACCGAGTAGTCGTCTACCGGGTCAACGTCTGACCCCGAGAGCCACCCACCAGGAGCGACCGATGACCGACGACAAGCCGGTGGACTACGAAGACCTGACCGGCATGCAACTGACCGACGACGAGCTGCGCGAGCTCGTGGGTCGAGGCGGAGAGTGCGTGTTCAACTGGACCACCCGCGACGGCTACCCGGTCGGCGTGGTCGTGGCGTACCTCTACAAGGACGGCACGTTCTGGACCACATGCGCCGACCGGCGCAAGCGAGTGGCCGCGCTGCGGACCCGACCGCAGTCCGCCATCGTGATCAACCGCGGCGGCAAGACCGTCTCCTACAAGGGCGACTCGGTCATCCACGCGGCGGGCGACGAAGGGTTCGACCAGCTCAAGACCTGGTTCTACGCCGCCCTGTCCGGCACATCCACCGATCCCGACGACACCTACAAACAGGCCTTCGCCAAGTTCCTCGACTCACCCAATCGGGTCATCATCGAGACGGATGCCCGGCTGGTGATCGGCTTCGATGCCGCCAAGTTCCAAGCCTTCACCGCCGAGGCCATCGCCGCGGGTCAGGCCGACTGATCCCAGAAGTCCATCGCCTCACCACCAGCGAGGCAGTGCTCCATCACCCGGTGGTAGTGGGTCAGTTTGGCCTCCCTCTCGGAGAACACGTTGCGGCGGTATCCCATGGAGTCGCGGGTGGCGGCCAGCTCGGAGAACACGAACAGGTCCTCGCCCACGACCCGCTGGAGCATCGCCCAGTGGTTCAGGGCTGCCTCGAGGTAGGCGGGATGGTCCCGATCATCGTCGCCCTCGGGGCCGTACATCAGATCCCAGCAGATGAAGCGGGTGGAATCGACCGACAGGGGCACCGGCTGGAAGAGCTGGATCTGATCGGGGTTGTTGTTGAAGACCGTGTTGGGAAACACCACGTAGTGGCAGATGGCGTGGCGGACATGGTCGCCCGAGGTGGCCAGCTCGTCGAGGCGGCTCGGGTTGGGGACGAACATCATCGAGTTCGGTCCGGACAGGTGAAACGACGTGTCGCGTGCGGCCCGGGTGAACTCGGGCTGGACGTGGTGCAGCTCGGTGACGTGGTACACCTCGTTGAAACCATCGACGACGGCCTTGTAGTTGACCGGTAGGTCGAAGACGAGCTTCTCGTGCAGGACCATGTCCTCCATGCCGAACCGCCCCAGATCGGCCACGATCTCGGGACCGATCCAGTCGAGCAGCCTCGGGGCATCCTCACCGCCCATGTTCACCCACACCCATCCGGCCCACTCGTCGGTGGCCACGGTGGGCGCCCGGAGGCCATCGAGATGGGTCGGGTCGAAGTCCTCCCGCTCGGGAACGCCGACCAGGGTGCCGGTGGTGTCGTAGACCCAGCCGTGCCAGGGACAGGTGAGACGGCGATCGCATCCGGACGTCGCGCCTCGTGTGAGGCGCGACCCCCGGTGCTGACAGACATCGTGAAAGGCGGCGACGGTCCCGTCGGACTGTCGTGACACCACCAGCACCTCGCCGTGGCCCTCGTAGGTCACCCAGTCACCGGCGCCCGGCAACTCACTGCTCCGGGCGGCGACCAGCCAGGCCGACCGCAGCACGTGCGTCCGCTCCTGCTCGTAGCGGGCCGGGTCCCGATACACGTCGGCGTCGACCGTGGCCGGGCCGACATCGGGTAGCTGTTCGACCCCGGGACCCAGCCGGGCCGGCACGTCTCCCCGCGTCGGCTGATGGACCATGCCCACTCCTCTTCGCCGGTCGGGACGGTTGCGGGCGAAACTAGGGGCCATGACGCCGCGATCGCCACACGACCTCACCAACCACGACCTCGTGGTGAGCCACTTCACCCTCGGGCGCCACTTCGACATCGGAGATCGGGTCGGCGCGGCCGCTGCGGCCGGGTGCGCCGGCGTCGGCCTGTACGTCGGCGAATATCGCCGCCTGGAACGGTCGGGATTCGCCCCCGAGGCGCTGCACGATCTGTTGAGCCGACACGGCCTGTGCCTGGCCGAGATCGAGGTTCTCCAGGGCTGGGCCGACCCCTCCGTGGCCGACACCGATCGATACCGGGAGATCGAGGCCACGGCGTGGCGGATGGCCGACGCCTTCGGGTGCCGTTACGTGCAGGCGATCGGTCCCTATGCCGGATCGGTCGCCGACGCCGGTCGCTCGTACCGCGGCCTCTGTGACCGGGCCCGTGATCATGGCCTCGTCGTGGGCCTCGAGTTCCTCCCGTTCACCAACATCTACTCGGCGGCGGACGCCCTCGCCATCGTCGAGACGGCCGATCGTGACAACGGGGGTGTCTGCGTCGACATCTGGCACCACGAGCGGGGGGCGGCCGACCTTGCCCTCATCGAGGCCATACCGGCGGCACGGGTGATGGGCATCCAGATGAGCGATGGGCCGCTGGTGCCCGACGATGACGACTACTTCGAGGACTGCTTGCGCAACCGTGTGGCCCCGGGTGATGGCGAGTTCGACGTGACCGGCTTCGTGACCGCGCTGCGGTCACGCGGTGTGACCGCTCCGTGGTCGCTGGAGGTGTGCAACGAAGCGGCGTGGGACACCGACGGGGTCGACCATGTCACCCGTTGCGCCGCCGGCATGCGTGGCTTCCTGGCGCGCTGCTGATCACACCCGACGGCGGTCGGTGAACGTTCCGGGCGGGAAGCAGGGGTCGACGCGCTCGGTCTTGTCCCAGGTGCGGAGCAGCCGGCGGTCGGCGATGCGCCACGTGCGGTCGCGGCGCTCGAACCGGTCGAGGTAGACGCCGGCGAACCACTCGAGGAACTGGCCATCGTCGTCGGCGCCCAGGTGTTGGGCCTGGACGTAGGTCTCGGTTTCGACGGTCGTGGCGTCGACCCATTCGAAGACCGTGTCGCCGATGGTGTGCTGGGTGGCCTGGTAACGGGAAGCCAGCACCGGCACGACCGCGGCGACGAAGTCGTGGCCGTTGCCGGTGAAGCTGCCGTGGTCGTCGGTGGAGTCCGCGTGATACGCCGACCGCAGCAACTCGTCGTCACAGGTGTCGACACCCCGGCAGTAGTCGAGCAGCCGGCGCCGGATCTCCCGCTCGGCGAGCAACACGGCGATGTCGGCGTCCACCGAGGCGATACTACGGCAACGTGACCCGCACGGCCGCCTCATCGCCGACATCGAGCCGATGGGTGGCGACGCCGCAGAAGGCGGGAGGACTCAGGTGGGATCCGTCGCGCACGTCGAACTGCGCACCGTGGAGCGGACACGTCAGGGTGGTCCCGCGGAGCCGACCCGTGCTGAGCGGAGTGGCGGCGTGCGAGCAGTTGTCGTCCAGGGCGAACAGCTCGCCCCCCGCCCGGCACACCACGATGCCGTGCTCGCCGATGTGCTCGAAGCACCGCATCTGCCCGTCGTCGAGGTCGCGCAGATCGCCGAGCTCCACGTCCTCGCTCATGGTCATCCTCTGGTCGGCGTTCGCTGCGGCATGATACGCATGACCCCGATGCCCGACGAACACGTCGCTGCCGCGCCCGGCTCGGCCCGCTGTCCAGGACCCAGTACTCGTGACGTGATCCTCGGGGATTCGACTCCGACGCCACGCCAGCTGCTCGTCGAGTCACCGGTGTACCTCGGAAGCACAGAGGTGCCGTTCGAGGACTACACCTCCGCCGCGATCGCCGATGACGAACACCAGCACCTGTGGTCGCGGGTGTGGCAGTGGGCGTGTCGAGAGGAGCAGATCCCCGAGCCCGGCGATTACTCCGTGTACGACATCGGTGAGCGGTCGGCGCTCGTCGTCCGGGGCGACGATGGCCGGATCCGGGCCTTCCCCAACTCGTGCCTGCATCGCGGCACCATGCTCAAGCCCTCGGGCTCCTGCGGCATGAGCCGCCAGCTGCGGTGCCCGTTCCACGGCTGGACCTGGTCCACCGAGGGTGAGCTGGTCGACATTCCCTGCGCCTGGGACTTCCCGTTGGCCGACGCGAACACCCACCGACTGCCGCAGCTGCAGGTCGGTCTCTGGGGTGGATTCGTGTTCGTGAACTGGGACCCGGATCCCGCGCCGCTGGCCGAGTACATGGGCGTGATCCCCGATCATTTCGCCGACTGGGACCTCGCGGACAAGTACATCGAGGTGCACGCCCGCAAGCGCTTGCCCGCCAACTGGAAGGCGTCGGCCTCGGCGTTCCTCGAGGCGTACCACGTGCTGGAGACCCACCCACAGGGCCTGCTGACCACCGGCGACGCCAACGCCCAATACGACATCTTCGGCGACCACGTGAGCCGCTTCGTGCACACGACCATGACGACCAGCCCCCACGTCGGCGAGGAGCAGCAGCCAACCGAGGAGGAGCTGCTGGCGATGGTGACGGCCCGGCGGGACGCCGATGACCCGGCGCCCGGAATCCCCGAGGGCGAGCGGGCCCGTGACGTGTACGCCCGCCT
>JAOUEE010000199.1 GCA_029858875.1 Acidimicrobiia bacterium | reverse complement strand
CGCTTCCATCTCCTGCTCCATGGCACCACCGGTGTCTTGGCCGCCGCCGTCGCAGCAACCTTGTTCCGACCCACGCGCCTCATCGGCTGGACGTCCCGACAACAACAGATCCCCGAAACCCGTTAGAGATGGCCATTGATCGCGGTGTCAGTACATCGTGCTGCCATCGCGATCGTGGTGCCGGTCACGCGAGCGTTGGTCGACCTGACCGTGCGCCCAGGAAGCCGCTCGCGGCACTCATCCACAAGAGAAGGGTGAGGCTGACACCCCCGTGATCGGTTGGCGTCAGAGCGACGGTGACCGCAACCAGCACCGCTCCAATCCCAGCGAGGGGTTTGGGGAGCAGCCCGAAGGCGAAGGCGCTGATGCACATGGTCGCGACAAGACCGACGGCTCCCCAAACGAGAATGGCCATGACGGTGTCGAGCTCCCAGAGGGGAAGCATCTCGTCTGGGGGCACGCCCGAGTCGACAATTGCATTGACGGCCAGTCGAAACGTGCCCTGAACGATCGCGCCGGTCACCATGACCAGCCCGAACCCAAACGCCACTGAGCCGAGCCACTCTCCCCGCAGGCTCACCTTCGAAAGGTGGAGGCGCAGCGAGGCAACGAACCCAAGAAGGGCGAAAGCCCCCAAGATCCCGATCATGCTCCCGATCACGATTCGACCGTGCAAGCTCGCAAGATGATCAACGACCTCAGTTGCTGAGCCCGACAGCTCGGTTCCACCTTCATCGACCGCAAAGAACCCGACGATCATGAGAATCGGGGCAATGATGCCCAGCCACCATCCGATGCGTTCGAGCTCGTCGGAACTCCCCGAGGAAGTGTGCTGAGGATGCAGCATGCCGACTCCTTGCGGGCCGAGTCTCGTGGCCTCACGTCGAGGCACCTCTGCACCGTTCCGAAACGCTACAGCCCCAAGCCGAAACGATGCGGATAGGCAACCCACCCGTGCCACACCACATGACGGTGTGTACAAGCGTCGGCCCTCATCACGCCTTGACCCGGCATTCGCCGGCGAACTCCTGTCAAGCATGGAACCATCGCGATCTCTCGCCGAGCTCGAAGACGCCACGAGCGCTGAACCCCGCCGCCTTCATCGGGCGCAACCCGCGCTCGCCACCCGTCGAGACGTCCATATGCGGACACGGGACTGTCAGATGAACGGTGGATCTGGTCTGGCCTGAAACGCTGAACCCCGACGTGGGGTTCGGCCGGAAGGACAGATTCACAATGACAGATGACAATGGCGCTGTGGCGTCGAAGAAGAAGCCTGAGCTGAGGTTGCCGTCGCAGGTCGATCCTGCGATCGCGGAGCAGCTCGTCGAGCAGGCTCGAGCCGATGGGGTCGACCTGGTCGGCCCGGGCGGTCTGCTGGGTGATCTCACCAAGCAGATCCTCGAGACCGGCCTGGAAGTCGAGATGGATGAGCATCTGGGCTATGAGAAACACGCAGCCGAGGGCCGCGATGGCGGTAACTCCCGCAACGGGGCCCGATCCAAGACCGTGATCACCGAGGTCGGCCCGGTCGAGATCGACACCCCACGCGATCGTGACGGGACGTTCGATCCCAAGACGGTGAAGAAGCGGCAGCGCCGGCTTCATGGGGTGGACTCGATGGTGATCTCGTTGACCGCCAAGGGCCTCACCACCGGTGAGGTCCAAGCGCATCTGGCGGAGGTGTATGGCACCGACGTGTCCCGGGAGACGATCTCGAAGATCACCGACCGCGTGCTTGAAGAGCTCGCCGACTGGTTGAATCGGCCCCTCGATCGCGTCTATCCGGTGATCTTCATCGACGCGATCGTGGTCAAGATCCGCGACGGCCAGGTCGCGAACCGGCCCGTGTATGCCGCCATCGGCGTCACCGTGGACGGCAAGCGAGACATCCTGGGGCTGTGGGTCGGGACCGGTGGGGAGGGAGCCAAGTACTGGCTGCAGGTGCTCACCGAGATCAAGAACCGCGGCACCGACGATGTCTGCATGGTCGTGTGCGACGGGCTCAAGGGCCTGCCCGAAGCCATCGAGACCACCTGGCCGTTGGCGATCACCCAGACCTGTGTGCTGCACCTGATCCGAAACACCTTCCGGCTCGCCAGCCGACGCGACTGGGACGCCATGGCCAAGGATCTGCGACCCGTGTACACCGCGATCAACGAGGCCGACGCCAAGGAACGTCTCGTCGAGTTCCACGCGATCTGGGGTGAGGCGTATCCGGCGATCAAGAGCCTGTGGGAGAACGCCTGGACCGAGTTCGTGCCGTTCCTCGATTACAGCCCCGAGATCCGCCGGGTGATCTGCAGCACAAACGCCATCGAGAGCCTGCACGCCCGATTCCGGCGAGCCACCCGGGCCAGGGGTCACTTCCCCAACGAGCAGGCCGCGATGAAATGCCTCTACCTCGTCGTCAGATCACTCGACCCCACAGGCTCAGGCCAGGAGCGATGGATGAACCGATGGAAGCCCGCCCTCAACGCATTTGCCATCACCTTCGAAGGGAGACTCTTCTAGAACCAGCCGACCGACCAACATCATGAACCGGCCAGGCCAGTTACACCGAACGCCTGACAGTCCCTTCCGTGCTTGGTGGAGGGTGCTGGCTCCGGCAGGTCACCCGATGTAGCGCCCCGGGAATGAGGACTGCTCCCGTCTTCGGCGCCGCCGGCCATGCGGGTCGCGGCCCCCGGCTGGATCGCGGCCGACGGTGCATACTGAGGCGGTGGACACGGCCACTTACGAGACGAAGCGATTGCAGCTGTTCGAGCGGCATGGCTTCGTCGGTGAGACCCGTTGGGTGAGTGATTCCGACGGTCGTCGCACCTGGCTACTGGATCGGGTCGGCGAGACTCGGCCGACGGTGCTGATACATGGCGGATTGTCGCAAGCGGGCAGCTGGTGCCTCGTCGCAGGCAGGCTCGACGGGCGTGTGGTGATTCCTGATCGTCCAGGGTGGGGATTGAGCTATCCGTTCGACTACGGATCTGTAGATTTCCGGCAGGGTGGGGTCGATTGGCTGAGCACGGTTGTGGACTCGCTCGATGTCGAAGATGTCGATCTCGTCGGCGCCTCGATCGGCGGTTACATCGCGGCGTCGTTTGCACTCACTCACCCGGACCGGGTGAACCGCCTCGTGATGATCGGCGCAATGCCGGGCCTGCACGGCAAGATCCCTCTTCCTCTTCGCCTCATGGGCAACCGGGTGATCGGTCCGCTGATGGCGCGCATGAAGATCACCGATCCTGAGGTCAATCGGAAGCGGGTCTTCGCCAACCTCGTTGCTCATCCCGAGAACGTGCCGGTCGATGTCCTACAGGATGACGTCGACGCCATGAGCCTTGCTGGCGCCGGTCACACCGGGTACACGATGATGCGCTCGATGTGCACGCTCGGCGGCTTCCATCCGAGCGTGATGATCGCCGACGAGTTGCATCGGCTCGACTGCCCGGTGTTGTTCTTGTGGGGTGATTCGGATTCGTTCATGCCGATGGACGTCGGCCGACAGGTAGCCGACCGAATGCCCGACGCTCGCCTCCATGTCGTCGCCGACGCCGGCCACAGCCTCGAACTCGACCAGCCCCATGTTGTGGCGGAGCAGGTTCAGGCCTTCCTGCACGGTTGAGGTTCAGACAAGGCGCGCACGGGCCGAACATCGCCGAGCAACCATGACCGAAACCTGACGGGCCAAATGACGCCACGGCCTCGACGGGCAGCGGCGGGACCGATCGCACGACCGTTCCGGGAGGGTCGCGAACTCCTGGCCCGACCCGGCAAAGGGAGACGGCGTCGGTACCTGACCTTCGGCTGGGACGGCCGTGGCATCGCCACACCGGAAGTGGCGCCTTCCTGTTGCACGGGACACTCCGTCCCCGACGACAGAGGAGACCTCATGACCATGACGATGTCCGAAACCGAAGCCGCGGCTGCCGAGGACGTCACCGATCGCCTCTTCGGTGAAGGTGTCGGGGCATTGCACCTGATGGGCGTACACCTCGGAGTAGAGCTGGGCTTGTATCGCCATCTCGCCGGTTCACGGGTCCTGGAGGAGCGCATGACGTCGAGGCGTCCGATGGGTGCACTCGAGCTCACGTGATGGAGTACCTGTGGACTGTCGATGCGGCCGCCTCGGCTACGCCCGCCAGCTTCCAGGGGCATCGATTGAGATCGTCGGTGGGGCTGGACACCATCTCCCGCTCACCCACGGCGAGCAGCTCGCGGCACGACTCGCGGCGAGCGCCCGCTGAGCTGTTACATCTGGTCGACGCGCTCTCGGTATTCCTCGGTGGAGAGCTCGCCCCGGGCGTACCGCTCGGCCAGGATCCGCCGCGCCGACGCCAGCGGATCCTCCCCCTGACCCCGAGCTCGCCCATCGGCGTCGGCGCCACCGCTCGTGGTGCGGACGAGCCACACCACCAGGACCACGGACCCCACCATCATCACGGTGCCGACGACGAACATCCACCAACCGCCACCCCAACCCATGTGGCCATCCCAGCCATCGGCATCGGCGAGAACTGCGGCAATCGCGGTCATCAGGGTCCGTTCCAGGCGCCAACTTCTCTACGACGAAGTGTAGTAGCAAGGGTACGAGCGTCGACCGTCGCCCCCCGGAAGAACCAGCTCCGGGTGATTCCGGTGGCTGAGCCTCATCACGGCCCTTGACCTTCTAGTCGGATGGAAGATGTAGAAGGGGGTTCTAGCCGCAGTTGGCGTCGTGCGCTGACACGATCGAGGCAGCTATGACCACCACCGACCACTCCCGTCACCAGGCCCACGGCGGCCACGCCGATCATGACCCGGTCCACGGCGGTCATGGTGGGCACGACAAGCACGCGGGTCATGACCCGGAGGTGTTCCGGCGCCTGTTCTGGTGGAATCTGGTGTTGGCGGTGCCGGTGCTGGTGTTCTCCGACCAGATCCAGGAGTGGTTCGGTTACTCGATCGGTGGAGCCTCGGCCACGTGGGTGGCCCCGGTCATCGGCACCGTCGTCTACGTGTGGGGTGGCAAGCCGTTCCTGGCCGGTGGCGTCGCCGAGGTCCGGAACCGTCAGCCGGGGATGATGCTGTTGATCGCGTTGGCCATCACGGTCGCCTACGGGTCGTCGTTGGCGGCGTCGCTGGGTTGGGGTGATCTCGACTTCTGGTGGGAGCTCGCCGCCCTGATCGTGGTGATGCTGTTGGGGCATTGGCAGGAGATGAAAGCCATCGGCCAGGCCCAGGGCGCCCTGGCCGCGCTGGCCGAGCTGTTGCCGGACACCGCCGAACGGGTCACCGGCGACACCATCGAAGAGGTCACCATCGCTGCGCTCGTGGTCGATGACGTGGTGTTGGTCCGCCCCGGCGGCCGGGTCCCGGCCGACGGTGTGATCGTCGAGGGCCGGGCCGCCTTCGACGAGTCCATGATCACCGGCGAGTCCCGACCGGTGACCCGCGGCGACGGTGACCATGTGGTGGCCGGCACCGTGTCGGCTGACTCGTCAGTACGGGTGCGCATCGACGCCGTCGGCGACGACACCGCCCTGGCCGGCATCCAACGACTCGTCGCCGATGCCCAATCCTCGCAGTCCAAGGCCCAGGCGCTGGCCGACCGGGCCGCCGGGGTGCTGTTCTACGTGGCCACCGGCGCCGCGGTCATCACGCTGGTGGCATGGCTGCTTGCCGGCAACGGCGCCGAGGGGGTCATCCGCACCGTCACCGTGTTGGTGATCGCCTGCCCGCACGCGTTGGGCCTGGCCATCCCATTGGTCATCTCGATCTCCACCGCCACGTCGGCCCGGGCGGGGATCCTGGTCAAGGACCGCCTCGCCCTCGAACGCATGCGCACCGTCGACGCGGTGCTGTTCGACAAGACCGGCACCCTCACCAAGGGCAACCACGCCGTGGTCGATCACGCCGCCGCCGATGGCTGGGACCGAGACCCGGTCCTCGCGCTGGCCGCAGCCGTGGAAGCCGACAGCGAACACCCCATCGCCCGGGCCATCGTCACCGCCGCCGACAACACCGGCGCCGTCCCGGTCGCGTCCGAGCTGACCGCTCTGACCGGACGGGGTGTGCAAGGCACCGTCGACGGCCACCAGATCGCGGTTGGCGGCCCAGCCCTGCTCGAACACCTCGACACTGCCCAACCCGACGAGCTCAGCCCGACCATCGAGCAATGGCGCCGCGCCGGCAGCTCGGTCCTGTATGTGGTCCGCGACGGCACGGTCATCGGCGCCCTGACCCTGGCCGATGAGATCCGCCCCGAGTCACGCCTCGCCATCGACGCCCTCCACAAACGCGGCAAACAAGTGGTGCTGATCACCGGCGACGCCCAACAAGTCGCCGACAGCGTCGCCACCGAGCTCGGCATCGACGAGGTCTTCGCCGAAGTCCTCCCCCACGACAAAGACACCAAGGTCGCCGAGCTCCAGAACCGAGGCCTCACCGTGGCCATGGTCGGCGACGGCGTCAACGACGCCCCCGCCCTCGCCCGAGCCGACGTCGGCATCGCCATCGGCGCCGGCACCGACGTCGCCATCGAATCCGCCGGCGTCGTCCTCGCCTCCAGCGACCCCCGCAGCGTCACCGGCATCATCGACCTCTCCAAGGCCACCTACACCAAGATGATCCAGAACCTCGTCTGGGCCACCGCCTACAACCTGATGGCCATCCCCATCGCCGCCGGCGTCTTCGCCTTCGCCGGACTCACCCTCCCACCCGCAGCCGCCGCCGTAGCGATGAGCACATCCACGATGATCGTGGCCGCCAACGCCCAACTCCTACGACGCCTCGACCTCCGCCCCGAACCGCTCCCCGACCCCGAACCGGCCACAGCCGCCGCCGTGAACTGACCATGTTGTCGCTCGCGCTACGCAACCTCTTGCGGGAGCGGGCCCGGCTGGCGATCTCGGTGGCTGGGATCGCCTTCGCGGTGACCCTGATCGTGTTGGTCCGCCGCCCCCGCCGCCCTCGCTGGGGTGCCTCGCCGAGCCCGGCGAAGCCGCGCTCGCGATCTGCTCGACCAGCTCGGCCTCGACGACCGAGCCGATCACCGACCGGACCAGCTTTCAGGCGGCGAGAAACAACGAGTCGCCATCGCCCGAGCACTCATCAACGACCCCGCCCTCATCCTCGCCGACGAGCCCACCGCCAACCTCGACGCCGCCTCGGGCTACCAAGTCCTGCACCTGCTCCAAGACATCGCCGCTGACACCGGCAAGACCGTGCTCATCGTCACCCACGACCATCGCATCACCGATGCCGCCGACCGGCTCCTCTGGCTTGCCGACGGCCTCCTCCACGACCGCCAAGCCGACTTCGCCACCGCTCTCGACCCG
>JAOUEE010000198.1 GCA_029858875.1 Acidimicrobiia bacterium | reverse complement strand
CGCCACCACCTCAGCGGTGGGGGCAGCGCCCAGATCGAGCCCGGCCTTCCCCAGGCGTCGGTACAGGAAGTCGACGATGCACTGCGCCTCGACCAGCTCGAAGTGACGGGTGATGATCAGGTCGTCGAGCGCATCGTCACGCAGATCGGCGACGTCGGCCGACAGGGGACCGGCATCGAAGCCGTACAAGGACGCCCACTCGATGAGCTCCTCCTCCGTCATCTCGGACAGCGAGTTGTTGAGGTCGCGTTCGGTGAGCTCGCCGTACCCGATCGACTCGTCCAGCTCCAGCGGATCCTCGGGCGCCAAACGGCACCGACTGGTGACGGCGTACATCGCGTCCAGGCGTTCGGGTGACAGCTCGGCGGTGGGGTCCAACGCCTCGACCCCGACCGTCTCGATGGTGGCATCGACGTAGCAGGTGGCCTCTTGCTCGGACCATCCGGCTCCCCGCAGGTCGGCGATGGCCTGTTCGCGCGCACCGGCACCGCCACACGCGGTGACGACGAGCGCGAGCGCGCCGAGCAGCAGACCCAGGGCGGTTTTGGACACCCCCTCCGAATCGGCGAAGGCCGGGCCGTCTTGAGATGGTCACTCGACGAGGCGCAGCCCGCTGGGGGCCATCGACCCGCTGATGTGGGGCAGCTCCACGACGAATTCGGTGAGGTGGGCGGGAAAGACGTGGCGGCTCATCAGCACGGGCTGCTGGCGGGCATCTGTCGTCGTCCGCCGGCACACGAGCAGCGGCGAGCCCTCCGGTACATCCAGGAGGGTGGCGTCCTCGGCGTCGGCCACCCGCGCGCCGATGGTCTGGGTGGCACCGCCCCACTCCACGTCGAGCACCTCGTAGAACGGCGACGCCTCCACCTGCTGCCGCGACAGCGAGGCGGCCAGCGATTCGGGACACCAGACGGTGATGGTGGCGAAGGGCCGGCCGTCGGCCAGATTCCGGCGCCGCACTTCGAGGACGGCGTCGACGCCCAACGTGGCGGCCACGTCGGGCGGTGCGGAGACGAAGGCGAAGCCGATCACCTGTCGTTCCGATCGGCGCTGCGAGGCAGCCAACTGCGCTTCGAGGGTGCCCAACCGACCGAGGGTCTGCTGGAGAGGATCGGCCGCGACGAACCATCCGAACCCCTGGCGCGAGTCGACCAGCCCTTGCTCGCGCAGGGTCTCGAGCGCCTTGCGGACGGTCACCCGACTGGCCTGGTGACGGGCCGACAGCTCGGATTCCGAGGGCAGCACCTGTCCGGCGGCGAACTCCCCCGACTCGACCCTTCGGCGCAGAGCGGTGGCGATCTGGCGATAGCGGATGGTTCGGGCCACCCGCCACTTGTATCAAACTTGACTGATACAAGCAAGATGATCTACAACGGGAGGGAGCACCACATGCACCGGCCCCCGCCCCCGTTGGGTTCGGAGCGAGGCTCGACTAGAACACAACCCGACCGTTCACCGCAATCGAGGACCGCCATGGCCGTCTACGCCAACACCCCCATCGAGCTCATCCAAGACGTGTACGCCACCCTGGCCGACCGGCTGGCCGCCGGGCGCCTGAGGTTGGGCCGGCCCCTCACCCTGGCCGAGAAGATCCTCCTCAACCACCTCGACCGACCCGATCAGGAGATCGAGCGTGGTGAGTCCTACGTGGATCTGCGGCCCGACCGCGTGGCCATGCAGGATGCCACCGCCCAGATGGCCTGGCTCCAGTTCATGACCGCGGGGCTGGCCGCGGTGCAGGTCCCCACCACCACGCACTGCGATCATCTGATCCAGGCCCGCGACGACGGCAAGCGCGACCTGCTGGCCGCCATCGAGAACAACGAAGAGGTGTACGACTTCCTCGAGTCGGTGTGCGCCAAGTACGGCGCCGGGTTCTGGAAGCCGGGAAGCGGCATCATCCACCAGGTCGTCTTGGAGAACTACGCCTTCCCGGGTGGGATGATGATCGGCACCGACAGCCACACCCCCAACGCCGGCGGCCTGGGCATGATCGCCATCGGGGTCGGTGGTGCCGATGCGGTCGACGTGATGACCGGCTTCCCCTGGAACGTGAAGTGGCCCAAAGCCATCGGTGTCCACCTCACCGGGCAGCTCAGCGGCTGGTCATCCCCCAAGGACGTGATCTTGAAGGTGGCCGAGATCCTCACCGTGAAGGGCGGCACGGGCGCCATCGTCGAGTACTTCGGCCCGGGCGCCAACGCGCTGAGCGCCACCGGCAAGGCCACCATCTGCAACATGGGCGCCGAGATCGGCGCCACCACCTCGCTGTTCGGCTACGACGCCGCCACCGCCCGCTACCTGAAGGCCACGGGCCGCGAAGCCATCGCCGATGCCGCCGACGCCGTGGCCCACGACCTCCGGGCCGACGACGAGGTGCTGGCCGATCCCGCTCGTTTCTATGACCAGGTCATCGAGATCGACCTGTCCACCCTTCGACCCCACATCAACGGCCCGCACACCCCGGACCTGGCACGCGAAGTGGGTGCCCTCGGCGACGAGGCCCGGGCCCAGGGTTGGCCGCTGGAAGTCAGCGCGGCGCTGGTGGGCAGCTGTACCAACTCGAGCTACGAGGACATCACGCGGGCCGCCTCCATCCTGCGCGACGCGGCGGCCAAGGGATTGCAGGTGAAGGCTCCGCTGATGATCACGCCCGGCTCCGAACAGGTGCGTGCCACCATCGAGCGAGACGGACTCCTGGCCGACTTCGAAGCGGCCGGCGCCACGGTGTTGGCCAATGCGTGCGGACCGTGCATCGGCCAGTGGGACCGCCACGACGTCGAGGACGGCACCCCCAACAGCATCGTCACCTCGTACAACCGCAACTTCCCCAAGCGCAACGACGGCTACGCCAGCACCCTGGCTTTCGTGACCTCACCCGAGACCGTCGTGGCCCTGGCCCTGGCCGGGACGCTCGACTTCGACCCGCTGGCCGGCACCCTCACCAACGCCGACGGCGAAGCGGTCACGCTGGCCGAGCCGATCGGGGTGGAGTTGCCGCCGGGCGGCTTCGACGAGGGCGAGAGCGGATTCATCGCCCCACCCGCCGGTGCCGGTGACATCGAGGTGAAGGTCTCCCCCACCAGCGACCGCCTCCAGGTCCTGCAACCGTTCCCGGCCTGGGACGGCCAGGACTACACCGACATGCCCGTGCTGTTGAAGGCGCAGGGAAAGTGCACGACGGACCACATCTCGATGGCCGGTCCGTGGCTGAAGTTCCGCGGCCATCTCGAGAACATCTCGGGCAACCTGTACCTGGGTGCCGTGAACGCCTTCGACGGCGAGGTCGGTGTGGGCAAGGACCAGACCGATGGCCAGCACCGGTCCTACCCCGACATCGCCCGCAACTATCACGAGCAGGGCATCAGCTGGGTGGCCGTCGGCGACGAGAACATGGGCGAGGGATCGTCGCGTGAGCACGCGGCCATGGAGCCCCGCTTCCGGGGGGCCCGAGTGGTGATCGCCCGGTCGTTCGCCCGGATCCACGAGACCAACCTCAAGAAGCAGGGCATCCTGGCCCTGACCTTCGCCGACCCGGCCGACTACGACAAGGTCCGGGAGGACGACCGGGTGGCCGTGGAGGGCCTGGCCGACCTGGCCCCGGACTCGGAGGTGACCGTGGTGCTCACCCACGCCGACGGCAGCACCGACCGGATCCAGACCCGACACACCTTCAGCCACGACCAGATCGGCTGGTTCCGGGCCGGTAGCGCCCTCAACGTGATCCGCCAGCAGACGCTCGGCTGAGCCGGCTCAGAGGGCGAACAGCGGGCGGCAGCCGTCGCCCGACCACATCTGCTCGATGCGATCGAAACCAGAGCCACCGGAGGTGATGCCGACGATGGTGCCACCCGGCTCGGTGACCGTGAAGATGAACTCGGTGAGACCGCTGCCGGCGGGACGGAGGTCCACGTCGGTGTATGCCGCCTGGAGCTCGGCCACGGTGGAACCGGGGGCGATTCCCGCACCGGTTCGCACCTCGCCATCGGATCCGGCCAACACCCACTGCCCGACGGACTGCGTGGGATCGTCGAGCAGCACCAGCTCGAGGTCGCCCCACCGGACGCGACGCACCGAGTCGGTGTCGCACCCGTCTTGTGCCACGAAGCCCGAATCGCTGTCGGGCGGACCCAGGGCGCCGCTGATCGTCGCCACCGCGCCCAGCCCGTCGGCACCCATGGCGATGGCCACCGGGGACCCCTCGGGATCGACCACGATCTCCCCGGGCTCCACCGCGACCTCCGGTGCCGGAGCCTGGGTGGTGGCGGGCGCCTCGGTGGTGGTCGTGGACGTCGTCGTGGTGGTGGTCGTGGTCGTGGTCGACGTCGTGGACGTGGTGGTCGGCACGGTGGTGGTCGTGGACGTCGTCGTCGACGAGGTGGGAACCGTGGTGGACACGGTCGAGGTGGTGGACGTGGAGGACTGCGTGCTCACCTCGTTGTCGTCACCATCGTTGTTGAGCAGAACGAGGATGAGAGCCAACGCCAGGACGACCGCCAACACACCCAGGACCACGGCCCAGCGCGACCACGGGCTGTTCCCGTCCTCGGGCGGTGGCTCGGACGGGGGCGGTCCGGGAGGCGGAGGCGGAGGCACGACGGGCAGGGCCTGGGTGGGGGGCGACGCCGGCTGGGGGTCCTCGAACACCGATGCCGGCCCATCGCTGGCGAAGGTGGGGGTCGGGCGGTCCGGCGGCTCGGGGAGCGGACCCGCGATGTCCTCCAGGGTGATCAGCGCGGCTGCCGCGGCGGCGCCGGCCACCGGAAGGGCCGCCGTGTTGTCGAGCGAGGCGGCATCGGCGGCGAGGATGGCCGCTCCGTAGGCCACCGCCCGTGGGGTGCGATCGACGTTTCCACTCACCTTGCGGTAGGCATCGACGGCTGCTCCGGCCGACGCCCGTTCGAACGACGGCAGCCCGCCAGCGCGGGCCGCCTCGGTGAGCGCCCGCGTCTTGGCGGCCGGCCAGTCATCGGGGTGGGCGATCATGACCAGCTCGGGGGGTTCGCCGCGTTGCTCGGCCACCGACCGTTGGGCCGCGGCGAGCAGGGCCGCCACACCCGCGGTCGCATCATCGGACACGCCGAGCGAGCTGGTGGGGTCCGGATCCAAGCGACCCGGCCGATCGACCGCGGCCAGCGCCTCGGCCCCGACGAGGATGGTGCCGTCCTCGCCATGGTGGACGGCGCTGGGCAGACCGTCACCGTCGGCCAGGCTCACCCAGCGCACGTTGCGATCCTCGACCACGGCGGCCCGCACCAACTCGCCGCCCACCTCGACTGCCAACCGATAGCTCATCGGCGCCAAGCCTAGGCTCGACGACCAGACCGGACCGGGCACCCTCAATGGTGATGGGCCCGGCCCTCCCGGTCGAGTCGGCGAGAAACCGTCGCCCTGGTCGGCGGAGTCAGGCCGGCTGTGGAGCAGCTCGGGGTGGTCCAGCAGGTACTGGATGACGGCCGACCATTGGCCGACTTCCCGATGCCAGGAGGACCGCCCAGCACCACCGGCCGACCACGGCCGATGTGTGCGTCGATCAGTCCCAGCACCGCTTCGCGGCCGACCAGCATTCACGAACCGTACGTCAACGCCGTGGCGATGTGGCGCTCGGGTGAGCAGGAATCCCAGCCGATGGGTCGGCCTCTGGTTGGCTGCCTAGGTGGCGGCGCGATCGGCGTCGGGGTCGTGATCGAAGCCCGGCGGGAAGGTGCGGGCCAACTGCTCGTCGGTGGGATCCCCGACGCGGTCGGCCTCGGGGATCATGCGGGAGATGGCCGCCATGACGGTGGCGATGTCGTCCTGCTCGTGAGCCTCCGTTCGATGGAGCCCGGATACGGACTCGCCGACACGGACGAACACCTCAGGGGGGTCCAGGACGTTCCACACCGCCGGCACCCGGGCGTTCCGAGGCCAGACGAGATCGGTGCCCCAGAGGCCCGCCGGCACGACCGGTGCACCCGTCATGCGGGCCAGGCGGGCCACACCGGGACGACCCTTCAGGACCGGGTCGAAGAAGGCAGAGCCTCGCGGGATGGTGCCCTGAGGCATCATCACCACCAGCTCGCCCGCGTCCAACGCCGCGGCGGCCGCCTCGAGCGGTTCGTCCGAGCCCGATCCGCGGTCGACCATGATGCCGCCCATGGCGCGCGCGAGGTTGCCCACCACCGGGGCTTCGAACACCTCTTTCTTGCCGAGGAAGCGGGCGGGCCGACCTCGCCGGCCCAACGCCAACGACAGCGCAACCGTGTCGAAGTAGCTGCGGTGGTTCCCGGCGATGATGGCCGGGCCACTGGAGGGAATGTTGTCGGTGCCCGAGATGCGGAACTGGGCGTAGGCGAAGAACTCGGGCCGGGCCACCGCCAGGAGCGCCTTCTGTGGCTCCACCCCCGCGATCTTGGGCACCCCCGGCGGCACGTCGAGGTACACCGTCGGCCAGCCCCGCAACAACGCCATGAACCGCATGCGAGGGTCGGGGTTCACCACCACGGGATGGCCCACCGCGCCCAACAGCGGCTGGTCGTAGTACGAGTCGCTGTACGCATAGCTCTCGGCAAGATCCACGTCCTGCTCGTCGGCCCAGTCCTCGACCGCGGCCAGCTTGCCCCGGCCCCACACGAAGTGGCCGTCGACCGTGCCGTCGTAGCAGCCGTCGTCCTCGCCGTAGCGGGTGGCAATGACATCGTCGAGGCCGAGCACCCGGCCGAGCGGGGCGGCCACGTCGTAAGGGGTGGTGGTGGCCATGACGATCGGGCGCCCGGCCCGTCGGTGGTCCTCCATCAGCTGGAGGGCGAAGGGCTGTATCCGTGGCAACAAGCGCTCGGCCGCCGCCACCCCGGCCTGGCGAACCGACTCGACGTTCCAGCCGGCAGCGAACCTGACCCCTTGGCGAGCCAGCATCATCGACGGCCGGGTCTCGCCGATCAGGTCGAACAGCCCGAAGACCAGGCCCTCGCCCGGGACCTTGGTGGCCCCGAGCACGCCCGCCTCACGCAGGCACTCGGAAATGATCGGTCCCGAGGCTCCGGGCAACAACGTGCGATCGAGATCGAAGAATGCCGCGCCGCGAGCCATGGCTGGCACCGTAGTCCTCGCCCGGACGCGAAACGAGACCGGCGGGGGAACCGGTCTCGTTTCTCATCGACCTCGTCCTGATTGGGGGAACCAGGGGGTCGGACTCGGGGCGAGGTCAGGGGGGCGACCTCGTCCGTCGTTTGTGAGGATCAGTATGCCTCGACCGGCTGCATCTGTCCAACAGCTACAACTGATATCTGATATCTTTCGTGGAGATGGACCTCCGCCAGCTCAGGGCCCTGCTCGCCGTCGCCGAACACCAGAGCTTCTCGGCCGCCGCCCGCGCCC
>JAOUEE010000197.1 GCA_029858875.1 Acidimicrobiia bacterium | reverse complement strand
CCCCGAGCTGGTCGATCAGGCACTGGCCCAGAAGGTCGTGCTGTGCTCACCGTTCACCCTGTTCGCCGTGCTGGCGGTGATCCGTCACGCGGTGGACCAGTTCCGCCTGGAGAAGACCTCCGACCAGATCCTGGTGGAGCTGGGCCGGGTCGAATCCGAGTGGGCGAAGCACCGCGAACAGATGGACAAGGTCGGCAAGCACCTCAATACCCTCACCAACTCCTTCGGCGAGCTCAGCGGGCCCCGGACCAACCAGATGGGGCGGGCGTTCAAGCGGATCGATGAGCTCCGGTCCGAGCGCCAGCTCGATGTCGGCGCCGACGAGCCGGCGGCGGGTCGGCCCGACGTCGAGCCGATCTTCGGTCGTGATGCCCGGCCGCCGCTGCGCGACGCGGGCTGAATGCGGGCGAGGCCGGGTGCGTGCGCTCGGTAGGCTCGCTGGGTGCCCCGGATCTACCTCACGACGCCGATCTACTACGTCAACGACGTGCCGCACGTGGGGCACGCCTACACCACGCTCAACGCCGATGCCGTGGCGCGGTGGCACCGCCTGTTGGGGGACGACGTGTATTTCCTCACCGGCACCGACGAGCACGGTCTGAAGATCCAGCGCAGCGCCGAGGAGAACGGACTCTCGCCCATCGAACAGGCCGATCGCACCAGCGTGCGCTTTCGCGAGACCTGGGAGCTGCTCGACATCTCCAACGATGACTTCATCCGCACCACCGAGCATCGGCATCATGTGGCGGTGCAGGAGCTGCTCACGCGGGCCTACGACAACGGGTACATCGAGAAGAACGTGTACGAGGGCGCCTACTGCGTGTCGTGCGAGGCGTACTACACCGACGACGAGCTGGTGGAGGGGAACTGCCCGATCCACAAGCGCCCGGTCGAGCAGATGAGCGAGGACAACTACTTCTTCCGATTGTCGGCCTTCGCCGACCGCCTCGAGGCCTGGTTGACCGATACCCCCGATGCCATCACCCCCGATGGCTACCGCAACGAAGCCCTGGGTCTGATCCGACAGGGCCTCGATGACGTGTCCATCAGCCGGACCAGCATCACCTGGGGTGTGCCCGTGCCCTGGGACGAGGGTCATGTGTTCTACGTCTGGTACGACGCGCTGATCAACTACGCCACCGCGGTGGGCTTCGGTGCCGACCCGGAGCGTTTCGAAACGTGGTGGCCGGCCACGCACCATGTGCTGGGCAAGGACATCCTGCGATTCCACTGCGTGTACTGGCCGGCGATGCTGCTGGCCGCCGGCATCGAACCGTTGCCGCGCTTTCACGTGCACGGCTTCTTGCTGGTCGGGGGCGAGAAGATGTCCAAGACCGGGATCAACAAGATCGCGCCGGCCGAGCTGGTGGCCGACTTCGGGGTCGACGGATTCCGCTATGCCCTGCTGCGGGACAACAGCTTCGGGCCCGACAGCGAGTTCAGCTACGAAGCGCTGCTCGGTCGGTACAACAGCGATCTGGCCAACAACTACGGCAACCTCGTGCAACGGGTGTGCACGGTGGTGGTGAAGCAGTGCGGTGGGGTGGGGCCGCCGCCCCGTCCCGACAGTCCGCTCGCCGTGGTCGCCACTGCTGCCTACCGGGAGACCGCCGAGGCCTGGGACCGCTTCCAGCCTGCCGTGGCCCTGGACGCCACCTGGCGCTTGATCCGCGAGACGAACGAGTTCCTGGCGCGCAACGAACCGTGGAAGATGGAGCCGGGACCCGAGGTCGATGCCATCATGGGTGACGCTCTCGAGGCGCTGCGCATCGTGTGCATCCTGGCCAGTCCGGCCGTTCCCACCGCGTCGGCCACCGCCTGGGCCCGCATCGGCATGGACGGTGCCGTCGGGGAGCAACGGTTGCCGGAGGCGGCCGAGTGGGGCCAATACCCGGGCGGGAGTGCCATCGGAGCCGGCGATCCGCTGTTCCCGCGCTTGAAGGCATGAGCGGGCCGCTGCGCTGGTTCGATCAGCACTGCCACCTGCCTGTGGGAGCCGACAGCGATCCGGTGGTGGCCGCGGCGGCCGCGGCCGGCGTGGACCGACTCCTGACGGTGGGCACCGATGTCGAGCGGTCCCGCCAGGCCATCGCGGTGGCCGAGCGACACCCCGCGGTGTGGGCCACCGCCGGGGTGCACCCCCACGATGCCTCGGACGGCACGAGCGGCTTGGCCGAACTGCTGGAGCACCCTGCGGTGGTGGCCGTGGGCGAGGCCGGGCTGGACTACCACTACGACCACTCACCCCGAGCCGAGCAGCGGCACGTGTTCGCGGCCCAGGTGGGGCTGGCCCACCAGCACGACCTCCCGCTGGTGATCCACACCCGCGAGGCATGGGACGACACGTTCGCCGTGCTCGACAGCGAGGGCATACCTCGCCGCACCGTCTTCCACTGCTTCACCGGGGGCCCGGCCGAGGTCGAGCCGGCCCTGGCCCGCGGCGCCATGGTCTCGATCAGCGGCATCGTCACCTTCAAGACGGCCGATGACCTGCGTGACGCGGTGGCCCTGGTACCGCTCGATCGGCTGCTGGTCGAGACCGACTCGCCCTACCTGACGCCCGAACCGCATCGTGGTCGTCCGAACCAACCAGCCCTCGTCGCCGTGGTCGGACAGGCGGTGGCGTCGGTGCTCGATTTGCCGGTGCGCGATGTGGCCCAGGCCACCACCGCCACCGCCTGCTCGTTCTACGCAGTGGAGTGACGTTCACGGCGGTTCTGTGACCAAATGTTTGCATTTGTGTTACGGAGTCCCTACCTTGGCTCATCGGCCGAGCCTTTCGGCTTCGGAGCCCAGGAGAAGGGACGGAGACCCTGGACACCAACCCGAGCCGTGATCGATGGCGCGTCGCGGTGGCCGTGCTGGTCGCCCTCGTCTCGATCCCGCTCCTCCTGATCGATGGTGGTTCCTCGGCGGACGGCGAGACCGCCGCCACCGCGACCCCACCGCCGGCCGAGGTCACGTCGACCTTCGCGCCCACCGACGTGGGGCCGGTCGCCGATGCGGTTCCCCAACCGCTGCCCCGTCTGGTGCGGCGAGCCAAGGCCTGGCAGCGCAGTCGCCGAGCCGAGATCATGCGCAAGACCGATCGGGCCATCGACCTGGCCGGGTTGGCGGCCACGGCGACCACCGATGCGCCGCCCGATGACGCCACCGACGCCGCGCCGAGCACCACCGAGCAAGCGGCTCCGGCGCCGACGACGGCCCCGCCCGTCACCGCGCCACCCACCACTGCTCCGCCCGTCACCGCCCCACCCACGACCACCGCCCCGCCGCCGACCACCACCACCGCACCGCCTCCTCCCGATCCGAGCGGCGAGCCCACCCCGGCCCAATGGGCCGCCTTGCGTGACTGCGAGAGCGGCGGCGACTACACCGCGGTGAGCGCATCGGGCATCTACCGGGGCGCGTATCAGTTCAGTCAGGACACCTGGGACTGGGTCGCCGGCATGACCCATGGTCGCCTGATCGGTGTCGACCCGGCGGCCGCAGCGCCATCTGACCAGGATGCGCTGGCCTTCGGACTGTGGCGTGTGCGAGGCTCGAGCCCCTGGCCGTCCTGCGGGTACCTCCTCGACTGATCGAGACCCCGTCATGACCCACTCCGGGCCGGCCCTGCGAGCACTGCTCGAACGGGCGCAGGCCCAGGCCAAGCGGTCGCTCGGGCAGAATTTCGTCGTCGACCCGAATACGGTGCGTCGCATCGCCGCCCTGGCCGACATCGGGCCGGGCGATCATGTCGTGGAGATCGGCGCCGGCCTCGGATCGCTGACGCTGGCTCTGGCCGAGACCGGCGCCCGCGTGACCGCGGTGGAGATCGACGAGGCCCTGGTGGCGGTGCTGTCCGAGGTGGTGGCGGGGCTCGACGTCGAGGTGGTTCACGCCGATGCTCGTGCGTTGGACTGGACCGACCTGACCGGTGGTGGCTCCTGCATCCTCGTGGCCAATCTCCCGTACAACATCGCCACTCCGTTGGTGCTGGACCTGCTCGACCAGGTCCCCGAGATCACGCGCATGTTGGTGATGGTGCAGCGCGAAGCGGGGGAGCGGCTGGCGGCGGCGCCCGGGTCGGCGGCCTACGGGTTGCCGTCGGTGAAGGTGCGCTACTGGGCGACGGCCCGGGTGACGGGGCGCGTCCCGGCGTCGGTCTTCCATCCCCGGCCACGGGTGGAGTCGGTCCTGGTGGAGATCCGCCGGCGACCGGACGGCCAGGTGGCCGCTGACGCCGACCGGCTGTTCGCACTGGCCCGGGCCGGTTTCGGGGTTCGTCGAAAGATGCTCCGACGGGCGCTCAGGGGGTTGGTCGACGAGGCCGGATTCGCGGCTGCCGGGATCGACCCTGCCGCCCGGGCCGAGACGCTCGATGTCGATGACTGGGCCCGTTTGGCCGCCGCCCCCGCGCCCGATCCGAACCGCTAGGGCCGGGCCCGCGTGGTCACGGGTCTCGTTCCGGGCCCGCCGCCCTCGCTGGTCAGGGCACTAGGGTCGCCGCCATGATCGAGCTGGAGGCGCCGGCCAAGTTGACGGTGTCGCTACGGATCACGGGTGTTCTCACCGATGGGATGCACCTCATCGATGCCGAGATGGTGTCGCTCGATCTGGCCGATCGGCTGGTCCTGGAGGATGGAGCGAACGGCGTCGTCGTCGAAGGCCACGACGTGGGGTCCGTCGCCGACAACCTGGTGCAGCGGGCCCTCGACCTCGTGCAGCGTCAGGCCCGGGTGGTGGTGCACAAGGCCATCGCTCCGGGTGGCGGTTTGGGCGGCGGTTCGGCCGATGCGGCCGCCATCCTGGCCTGGGCCGGCTACGACGACCTGGCCGGGGCCGCCGCCCTCGGGGCCGACGTGGCCTTCTGCCTGGTCGGGGGTCGAGCAAGGGTCACCGGGATCGGTGAGCAGATCGAGCCGCTGCCGTTCGAAGCCCGCACGTACACCCTGCTCACGCCCCCTTTCGGGTGCTCAACGCCGGCGGTGTATCGGCGTTGGGATGAGATGGGCGGTCCGCAGGGAGAGGCTGACAACGATCTCGAACCGGCCGCCGTGTCGTTGTGGCCCGAGCTGGTTCGCTATCGCGATGCGCTGGGCGATGTGGCCGGTAGCCGGCCCCGACTGGCGGGCAGCGGAAGCACCTGGTTCGTCGAGGGGGCCCACCGCGGCCACGGGCACGTCGTGGTCCGCACGATCGGGCCACGGGCGCCGGGGCGCGCCGTCTGAGCGTGCCGAGCGGTTACTTGCCGCGTTGGCGCTGGGCGCGGGTGCGCTTGAGCATCTTGCGGTGCTTCTTCTTGCGCATGCGCTTGCGGCGCTTCTTGACGAGAGATCCCATGGCGTCGGTCACCGTATCGGCTCACTGCTCGGATGCACCCCATCGGGTCGAGCGATTTCGTCGCTTTGGAGCGACGGTCAGCGGCTACCGTGAGTGCGGCGGTGGCCGGTAGTTCAGTTGGTAGAACGCCTGACTTTGGATCAGGAGGTCGCAGGTTCGATCCCTGCCCGGCCAGCTCAGAAGAGGCAAAACACCAGTTCAAGGGGCACATCCGACCCTCACTTGATGATGCGGGCGGCGTAGAACGACATCCCCTAGCGAAACCCCGCCCCTGCCGCGGACAGTCACGCGAGGGATGGGCCATCTCGTCCGCAAACCGTGCCTGCCACCGTCGTGGAGGTGAGTGATGCCCGGTCCGCCGCCTGAACCAAACGAACGGCTGCGGCTGAGGGGTAGTCGTGTCCGCCGGTTGTCGAAGCCTGCGCCATCGGCGCCGTTGGACCAGGTCGACCCGGATGCGGTCGCTTCCACCGACTCGCTCGGCGCGTTGGATGCCATCCTCGGGCACGGTGTGAGCTGGTTCGGCCGCACCGACGCGGTGGCGCTCGTGTTGCTGCGCGAGCACCTGGAGATGTTGTCGTTGTTCCGGCAGCGCCTGTCGCTGACGACACCGACACCGGCAGACATCAGGGCCTATTCAGCCGCCGTGAGGGTGGCGGTGCATCTGTTGGGCCGGCTCGGGCTCACGCCGTCGGACCGTTCATCGTTAGGGCTGTCCGAGGTGGTCATGGTCAGCAAGCTCGACCAGTTGCGTCAGCAGTGGGAATCCGAGGATGAGGAGCGACAGCCATGAATCTCGCCGAGCACCCCTCGCCGATACATCCCCCCAACGATCAAGGCACGCCGAGAATCAACTCGCAGAACTTGACTGTGTCGGTGCCGTTTCCGCCCAAGCAGTTGTCGATGCCACCACCGCCGACCAGCGCGTCGTTGCCATTCTGGCCGGCAACCGTGTCGTCGCCACCACCGCCCTTGACGACGTCGATGCCCTTTCCGCCGTTGACGTTGTCGGAGCCGGCGTCTCCACTGAGCGTGTCGTTGCCGAACGCGCCCCGGAGAAGGTCGTCGCCGCCACCACCGCGCAGCGTGTCGAAGCCATTGCTACCGGTGAGGAAGTCGTTGCCGCCACCACCGCGCAGCGTGTCGAAGCCCTGCTTTCCGTCCAAGGTGTCGGCTCCGGGACCGCCCATCATCGTGTCGTTGCCGTTCCCGCCGTCGATCGTGTCGTTGCCGGTTCCACCGTCGATCGTGTCGTCCCCGCCCGCGGCGCACACGGTGTCGCGGCCCGCCCCAGTGCCGACCGTGTCGGCGCCATCGCCGCTGTGTACCACGTCATCGGTTCCGTTCGTCGTGAACGAGTCGGCGTAGCCGGACCCGACGTGGGTCGGAACCGTGTTGTTGCACCGGAACGTCGTCAGCGTGAGGACAACGCCGCCCTTGTCGTCGGACACCCACAGGACTCTGCCCGACTTGTCGATGTCGATTCTGGTTGGGCCGTTGACACTGATCGCCCCTCGGAAAACGCCGCCGGTGGTGAACACCGATATGCGGTTGTTCGTCCACTCGGACACGTACACCAGTCCCCGGTCGACCCGGATGCCGTGAGGGTAATTGAGCTGGCCGTTCGCTGAGCCCACAGAGCCCCACTGCCTCAGGTAGTTGCCGGCGAGATCGAAGACCTGCACCCGGTAGTTGAAGGCGTCGGCGACATAGACCTCGTCTCCCGTGACGTCGATTCCAGAGCTACCCGGGCAGCTGGTGCTGAACTGGCCATTGCCCGATCCGGAGGTTCCGAACTGGCCCTGATACACGCCGTTGAGATCGAAGATCTGTACACGATGATTGTCGCCGTCCAGCACGTACACCCTGTTGTCTGGGGTGATTGCGACATCGCATGGATCGTTGAACTGGCCATTGCCGGTGCGGTCGGGGTGAGTCCCTCGTGGTGGTGTAGGTCGGGGTCATCGCCGTGATGGTGGTGGCCATCGTGCGATTCTCAGAAGTGACTAAACGAACTGAGAAGGAAACCGCACGATGACCACATCT
>JAOUEE010000196.1 GCA_029858875.1 Acidimicrobiia bacterium | reverse complement strand
ACGCCCTGCGACAACGCAACCCCCCCGGTGACCCATCATCGTGACCAAGTCAGCCACATCCGAAGGGACCGGGCGGCGAGTCGGCCTCGATCGTGCCGACATGGTGGCCACCGCGCTGGCACTCATCGAGAAGGAGGGACCCGACTCCCTCACGATGCGGCGGTTGGCCACCGACCTCGGCGTGACCACCACGACGATCTACTGGCATGTCGGCGGTCGAGACGACCTGGTGACCGAGATCGTCCGGCACCAGTCCGAGCGGTTGGCCGACCGTCCGATCAAGGGCCGCACCGCCCGGCAGCGGGTGATGTCGGCCGCCCGCCACGTGTGGGACAGCGCCCTCGAGAACCGGGCCGTCACATCGTTGGCCTACCAGACCGGCACGATCTCGCTGCTCGAGCACCCGCTCGAGCTGGCCCTGGTCCGGGAGCTCGAGGCGGCCGGTGTCACCGGGGCGGCCGCCGCCGACGCGCTGCGCAGCATCCTCACCACCGTCGGCGGGTTCTTGTTGCTGGCGCTACGCGACGAGTCGACCATCTCCGAGGACCACCGAGGACCCGCGCTGTGGTCCACGAGCATCGACCTCGACCCGGCCACGGTGGCTGCCCTCACCGAGGCGCCCGACCTTCCCGACTTGTTCGAGACCACGGTGCAGGCCGTGGTCGACCACCACGTCCCCCTCGAGGCGTGACTCGCACCAACCCAGGAGCATTCACATGGCCCAAGCACCCATGACTCGTCCCGGCGAAGTCGCCGGGTGGCCCAAACTGGTGGTCAGGTACCGGACCCACGAGTCCAACGTGGCGCCGCTGCTACCGCCCGGTCTCACCCCGCTCGACCCCACCGTCACCATCGGCATCTACTGCGTGCCCATCCTGGGCGAACCCGAGTACGGCGTGAGCGTCAAGGTTCCCGCGACCTGGAACGGCGTCGACGGTCAGTACAACCTGGGCATGGGGATCGACCAGGAGGCGGCGGTGTTCATCAGCGGCGAGCTCAACGGCCAGCCCAAGTTCCTGTGCGACATCGAGTTCTTCCGGCTGGGCGACCACGTCGGCGCCCGCGCCGTGCATCAGGGCTACACCTTCGTCGAGTTCGCCGGTGAGGTCACGGGCGAAGCCAAGCCCGAGGTGGGCGACTTCGTCGAGCACGAGTGGTGGACCAAGTACTCTCGCGCCGTCGGCGGGGCCGAGAAGCAGTACGACTACCCGCCCCATGTCGTGGATGTGGCCACCACCTTCGAGCAGCAGCACGTGGAGGACATCGACGGCGAGCTGAAGCTCCTCGACAGCCCCTGGGACCCGGTGGCCCGCTATCTGCCGATCGACGAGATGGTGTCGGCCCAACTGGTCACCCACCAGGCCAAGGCCCGGGACATCACCAACGCCGGGCCGCTGGACCCCGACGCCTTCTGGCCTCATGCCGACGTCATCGGCGGCAGCCGCTGGCCGGGCGATCGCGGCGGACCTCGCCGCAACTAGGGCGCGCAACACCGACACCCTCGGCGACCTGGCGTGACTTCGTCGCGCCTGTTCGCACCAACTCACGCCAATTGGGTCTTGGCGCGGCGTTTGCCCGCGGGTGGCCGAGCGGCGACGATCGGGTCATGGCAACGGTCACCGTCGAGGTCAAGGAGCCGGGGCGCACACCGCTGATGCTGGTGCTCGACGGTCCGCTCGTCGTGGGCCGCGAGTGCGATGGGCTGTTGTTGAGCGACTCCCAGATCAGTCGGCGTCACCTCGAGCTGCGTCCGGTGCGCGGCGGTCTGGACGTGACCGATCTGGGCAGCACCAACGGCACCTTCGTCGGCGATGAGGCCGTCACGGGCACCCGTCGGATCGGCGCCGACGAACAGGTGCGCCTGGGCAACGTCACCATCCGGATGACGTCACCGGTCGGCGACCCGGCCGGTACGGGCGCGACCACGCTGTCCACCGATGGGGTGAGGACCTCGATCCACACCATCGCCGAGCTGGTCACCGCCGACCGTCGCGTCGTGGGCGACGGTGAGCACCGCCACGGCACCATCACCATCGTGTTCAGCGACATCGAGGATTCCACCGCCCGGATGAATGCCGTGGGCGACGAGCGATGGTTCGAGCTGCTCGGGCGGCACAACGACCTGGTTCGTCAGGCGGTGAACCGCCACGGCGGCACCGAGGTCAAGAACCAGGGGGACGGCTTCATGTTGACCTTCCCGTCGGCCCGTCGGGCCATCCAGGCCATGGCCCGGGTCCAGTGGTCACTGTCCGCCGACGCCACACGGGATCCGGCGGGCGCCATCCGCGTGCGGGTCGGGATGCACACCGGTGAGGTGATCGTCGACGATGACGGCGACCTGTTCGGTCAGCACGTCAACGTGGCGGCCCGCATCGGCGCCCAGGCCGCGGGCGGCGAGATCCTGGTGAGCGCTCTCACCCGGGCGATCCTCGAGACGCGCCGCGAGGTCGAGTTCGGCCCGCCCCGCGTCGAGGACCTGAAGGGGCTGTCCGGCACCCACACCCTGCACCCCGTGATCTGGGAGGCCATGGCCCACGACTGACGGAGCGGGGCGTGGTCAGAAGTCGTACCCGCCGATGCCGTAGAAGCCGCTGGCGGCGGACTGATCGCTCGCCGCTCTCGGCGCCATCGAATCGGGCGACAGGGCCTGGGGGTCATCGCCGAGCACGGTCACCCGCCGCATCAGGCGGCGTTCGTGGGTGTCGTCGACCATCACGTGCAGCGTGACCCGCTCGTCCCAGAGGGCAACGTCGCCGGGCTGCCAGTGCCACCGGCAGCTGAACTTCACCTGCTCCTGCCATTTGTACAGGAACGCCAACAGCATCTGGCTCTCGGGCCGGGACAGCTGGGGGATGCGGCGCCCGTGCTGCTTGTTGACGTAGAGGGCGGGTCGGCCGGTGTCGGGATGGATCCGAACCACCGGGTGCTCGGCCTGGAGCGAGCCCTGCCGACCATCGTCGTGGATGCACGTCAGGGTGGCCAGGAACTGGCGGAGTCCGATCGACAGCGAGTCGTACACGCCGTGGCAGTTGATCCACATGGTGTCACCACCCCATGGAGGGCACTCGACCATGTGCAGCATCGCCGCGATCGGCGGATGCTCGCTGTAGGTGACGTCGGTGTGCCAGATGTCGGCCTTGGGCGTGGCCGAGGTGTCGAGCACGCACACCTCGGGGATGTCCTCGGCCACCTTCTCGATGTAGGGGTGCACCTCGAGCGGACCGCATCGGGCCCCGAGGTCGCGCAGCGCCTCGACCGAGGGATCGAGGCCCGGGAAGAACAGCACATGGTGTTCCCGCAGCGCTCCTCGCAGCTCATCGATGAGCCCGGGTGCCTCGAGACCGTGCTGATCGAGCCCTCCGACGGTTGCGCCGAGGGCGCCGCCGATCGGCGTCAGCTCGAGCTCGGCCACGACACCCGCCTCAGCCCACCAGCGAGCCGAGATCGACGACGAACAGGATCACCAACAAGACGATGACGCTCACGTTCAGGCACGTCATGGGCCACTTCCATCGGTGGTCGGCCCGCCAGAAACGTCGGATGCTCGCGATGTTGAACACGATGGCCACGACCCCGACGGCGATGCCGATGGCCGAGGTCACTCCGCTGGCCACCCCGATGATGGGGGCGACGAAGGGGAACACCACGTAGGCGAGGGTGCAGCGGATGCCCGAGATGAGGATGGACGTCGAGAACGCCTTCTGGGCCTGTTCCTGGCGCTGGGCGGCGGACACCTCACCGGCGTCCGCCGGCGGTAACGACGGAGCGATCGTGTGATCGGTCACTGGACGGCGTTCAGAGCTGGAGCGACTTGGTCTGGAGGAACTCGTCGATGCCGTAGTGGCCGTTCTCCCGGCCGTAGCCGGACTGCTTGTAGCCACCGAACGGTGCGGCGATGTTGAAGCCGCCGCCGTTGACGTCGACCGCGCCGGTGCGCATCCGTCGAGCCACGGCCATGGCCCGGTCCGGGTCGCCCGACCACACGCCACCGGCCAGGCCGTACAAGCTGTCGTTGGCGATGCGCACCGCGTCGTCGTCGTCCTCGAAGGGGATGATCGACAGCACCGGTCCGAAGATCTCCTCCTGGGCGATGGTCATGGAGTTGTCGACGTCGGCGAACACAGTGGGCTTCACGAAGTAGCCGGTGTCGAGCCCCTCGGGCTTGCCCGGACCGCCGGCGACCACCCGCGCCCCTTCTTCGATGCCCGTCTCGATGTAGCCCTGCACCCGATCCCACTGGCTCTGACTGATGACCGGACCCAGATGCATGCCCTCGGTGAAGGGGTCGTCGACGACCATGGCGTTGGCCGCGCCGGCCGCGATCTCGACGGCCTCCTCGTACCGGGACCGAGGCACGAGCATGCGGGTGTGAGCCGTGCAGGTCTGGCCCGAGTTGAGGTAGCAGGCGAACACGCCCTTGGGGATGACGTCGGCGAAGTCGGCGTCATCGAGCACGATGTTGGCCGACTTGCCGCCCAGTTCGAGGGCGACCCGCTTCACGGTGCCGGCCGCCACCTCGGCCACCCGTTTGCCGGCCCGGGTCGATCCGGTGAAGCTCACCATGTCGACGTCGGGGTGGGCGGCGATCGCTTCGCCCACCTCGGGTCCGGTGCCGGCGACCAGGTTGAACACGCCGGCCGGCAGACCGATCTCGTCGATGATCTCGGCCAGGATGAAGGCGTTGAGCGGGGCCACCTCGCTGGGCTTGAGCACCATGGTGCAGCCCGCAGCGAGCGCGCCCCCGAGCTTGCAGATGATCTGATGCAGCGGGTAGTTCCACGGGGTGATGGCGCCCACCACCCCGACGGGCTCCTTCACCACCAGGCTGTTGCCGATGGTCTCCTCGAACTCGAAGTCGTCGAGCAGTGCGGCGAAGGTGGCCATGTTCCCCGACGGCAGACCGGCCTGGATCATCTGTGACCAGGTGATGGGCATGCCCACCTCTCCGGCGATGGTCTCGGCGATCTCGGCGCCGCGGGCGTCGAGACCCTCCTGGAGGCGCTGGATGTACTTCTGGCGCTCCTCGACGGGCTGCGTGCTCCAGCCATCGAAGGCGGCCCGAGCGGCGGCGACGGCCTTGTCGACATCGGCCGCCGTGCCCGAGGGGATGCGACCGATCACCTCTTCGGTGGAGGCGCTGATCACGTCGATGGTGTCGGTGCCCTCGGACGGAATCCAGGCTCCATCGACGTAGATGTTGGTGTACTCGCGCACGGCGATCTCCTCGTTCGACAACGCTCGCCAGTCTGCCCCAGATTGCCGCCGTTTACCGCAGCGCGGCTTCCGCTCCACGAGGCTCGATGTCTGACAGCGGCGTAGTGGGGTTCTACCCTCGCCGCCATGATCGACGTGACCCGAACTGATGAGGTGTTCGTTCTCCACTGGAACGATGGTGGCGACAATCGCTTCAACGAGACCAGCATCGCCGCGCTGAACGAAGCGCTCGACCAGGTGGAGGGTCACGACGGGCCCAAGGCGCTGGTGCTCACCGGCGCGGGCAAGTTCTTCAGCAACGGACTCGACCTCGACTGGATGGGATCGGATCAGTGCGCCGACATGGGGACGTTCATCGGTTCGGTTGTCCAGCTCATGGGCCGGGTGTTGACCTTCCCGGCCATCACGGTGGCGGCCATCAACGGCCACGCCTTCGCCGGTGGGGCCATGTTGGCCGTCGCTCACGATCACCGAGTGATGCGCGAGGACCGTGGGTTCTGGTGCACCCCCGAGATCGATCTGGGGATGCGCTTCGCCCCCGGGATGAACGACGTTCTGGTCGCCAAGCTCCCCGGCGCCACCGCCCACCAGGCCATGACCCTCGGCCAGCGTTACGGCGGCCCCGAGGCGTTGGCCGCAGGAGTGGTACAGGCGACGGCAGCCGAGGACGCCGTCGTCGCCACCGCCATCGACCACGCCGCCCAGCACGTCGGGAAAGCGGGCCCGGTACTGGCGGCCATCAAACGCGATCTCTACCCGGCTGCCGTCGCCAGCTGTGAGTCCGGCGCCCTACCTCCGCCCCTCGACCGCTAGGACGTCCGCCGACCAGGACCTTCGGCCCTTTGTGAGTCGGCTCGCGGAGCGGAGACTCACGCGCGTACGCAGGAGGTACGCCGTGAGAAGACGCCACCTGGTCCGATTGCTCGTCGCCCCGCTTCTGGCGGCTGGCGTGTTCGTGGCCCTGGCGACCACGGCCGGCACCCAGCCACCGCCGCCGAAGGTGTTGCCGAATGTGGGGTCGGTGGTGGAGGGGGATGCCCCGGGTTCGACGGTGGTGGAGGTGCCGGTGTCGTTGTCGGCTGCGTCGTCGGGCGAGGTGACGGTGCAGTGGGAGACGATCATGTTGCCGATGGTGGATCCGTCGGTGCGGGCCGAGGAGGGTGTGGATTACACCGTGGCGAGTGGGCAGGTGACGTTCGTGCCCGACGATGTGGATGAGGTGGTGTCGATCGAGGTGTTGGGTGATGACCTCGACGAGAACGACGAGTTGATCGTGGTGCGTTTCCATTCGCCGACCAACGCCACGGTCGGTGGGTTCTACGGTCTGGGTGTCGGCGTGATCACCGATGACGATGAGCCGCCGCCACCGGCCATCACGGTCACGCCTGATACCGACCTCGACGGGGGCGACCTCGTCACCGTCACCGGCACCGGCTGGACCCCGGGCACCACTGTGGGGGTGTGCCAGGCCGACGCGGTACCCGCCGACCCACCCGAAGACGGATGCCTCGGCCGGATCGGCTACGGGGCGTTCACCACGACCGCTGACGGCGCCGGTGAGTTCTCGGTGCCCTACCGGCTGCGCCGCTGGGGATTCATACCAGCGCGCGCCAGCTACATCGACTGTACCGATCCGGCCACGCCCTGTGTGATGGGCGCTGGCGACCTGGCCGACCTGGGCGCCACCAGGGCATCGGCGCCGCTGCCGTTCGCGCCGCCGCCACCACCACCCGCAGTGCCCGGTGAGATCGTGGTGACACCCTCGACCGACCTCATCGACGGTGAGACACTCACCGTCGACGGCACCGGGTTCCGACCCGCTGCCGCCATCGAGCTGTATCCATGCACGAGTCCGGCCGGGTTCGATTCGTGCGACTACTCCAAACGGGTGGACCTCGAGGCCGACGCTGTTGGCGCCTTCACGACGACGATGCCCGCCAGACGGCTTCTCTTCGGCAGTGTCGACTGCCTGACCACGAGTTGCGAGATCGGCTCGGCCGAAGCGGTGGACTTCGTTGGCACCATCACGTCCACCCCGATCACCTTCGCCCCACCGCCGCCGAAGGTGTTGCCGAATGTGGGGTCGGTGGTGGAGGGGGATGCCCCGGGTTCGACGGTGGTGGAGGTGCCGGTGTCGTTGTCGGCTGCGTCGTCGGGCGAGGTGACGGTGCAGTGGG
>JAOUEE010000195.1 GCA_029858875.1 Acidimicrobiia bacterium | reverse complement strand
GACTCGTCGACGGCACCAGAGGTGTTGCGAGGCCTCGGCTACTGGTTCTTCTACGGCAACGATCATCTGGGCCAGTGGGTCGAGCCCAGCCGGGCCTACACCGCCCGCACGGTGTTGTTGATCATCAGCTTCGGCCTGCCGATCCTCGCACTGGCCGCAGCCGCGATGACCCGGTGGCGTCATCAGGCGTACTTCGTCGGCCTCATCGTCGTGGGAGCTCTGGTCGCGGTCGGTGGGCACCCGTTCGACGCACCCAGCGTGCTGGGCGAGCTGTTCCGCGAGAGCACGAAGGGCGACTTCGGTCTGGCCCTGCGCAGCACCCCGCGCGTGGTGCCGCTGGTTGCTCTGGGCACCGCCGTGCTGCTGGGCGCCGGCGTGGCCGCGGCCGGCCGGCGACTCCCGAAGCTGGCCGTCCCGGCCACGGTGGTGATCCTGGCGTTGATCGCAGCCAACTTCCCGCCGCTGTTCAACGGGCAGCTGGTCTCCCAGCACGTCCAGCGTCCCGAGGAGATCCCCGACTACTGGACCCAGGCCATCGCCGACCTCGACGCCCGCGACGACGGGTCCCGGATCCTCGAGGTCCCCGGGTCCGACTTCACCAGCTATCGGTGGGGCAACAGCATCGAGCCGATCACCCCCGGGCTCACCGAACGGCCCTACGTGGCTCGCGAGTTGGTGCCGTTCGGCAGCGAACCCTCGATCGCCCTCCAGATCGCGCTGGACCGTCAGTTCCAGGAGGGGCTGTACGATCCGGACTCACTCGCCCCCCTGGCCCGCCTCATGGGTGTCGGCGATGTGGTCCTTCGGGCCGATCTCCAGTACGAGCGGTTCCGCACCCCGCGCCCGCCCCGGACGTGGGCCGATCTCCTGGTCACGCCGGGTCTGGCCGAGCCCCGGACGTTCGGTCCGGCGGTCCCCAACGTGGCCGGACCCGAACAGACCCTCATCGACGAGCTGACACTGGCGCTGCCGCCGGATGTGGACCACCCCTCACCCGTTTCGGCCTTCGCCGTCGATGATCCGCTTCCGCTGGTCCGGATCCACCCGGAGGCGGCCGCTCAGGTGATCGCCGGCGACGCGGAGACGCTGGTCGATCTGGCCGCGCTCGGCTTGCTCGACCCGGATCGTCTCATCGTGTTCAGCGCCACCATGGCCGAGGACCCCACCACGCTGGCCGGGCTTCTGGCCCACGACGCCACCGTGGTGATCTCGGACCAGAACCGGCGACAGGCCCGCAAGTGGGGATCCATCAGAGAGAACAGTGGTTACGTGGAGCGAGCCGACGAGGAGCCCGTCGTCTACGACCCTGGCGACTATCGGCTGCACGTGTTCCCCGACCAGACCAGCGACCATCAGACGGTCAGCGTGCAGACGGGGGCCGAGGTCAGCGCCACGGCGTATGGCAACCCCGTCAGTCTCACCGTGAACGACCGCCCTGGTCTGGCGGTCGACGGTGACCCGAACACCGCGTGGCGGGTGGGTGCGTTCTCGGAGGTGCGGGGCGAGCGGCTGATCATCGATCTGGACGAACCCGCCCCGATCTCGGAGATCACGTTGCTCCAGCCGGTGACCGGCTTTCGGGAGCGGGTCATCACCGAACTGCGCATCCATCGCGGCGACGTCACCGACGATGTCGTGCTCGATGCGTCGTCGTTGGAGCAACCGGGTCAGCGTGTCCCGCTCGACGAGGTGCTCACCGATCGAGTGGAGCTGGAGGTGGTGGGAAGCAACCTCGGGGTGAAGCCCCGATACAACGGGGCCAGTGCCGTGGGGTTCGCCGAGGTGGCCATCCCGGGTGTCACGTTCGACGAGGTGCTGCGCCTCCCGGTCGATCTGGCCGACGTCGAGGTGGCCGAGAATCCCTTGCAGGTCGTGCTGTCCCGCATCCGATCCGATCCGCAGGAACCGGTCCGGTCCGATGGTGAGGAGCGCATGCGCCGAACGGTCTCGCTGCCATCGGCGCGCGCGTTCGACCTGTTGGGCGAGGCTCGCCTGTCGGCCTACGCGCCGGAGTCCGTCATCAACGATCTCGTCGGGTGGGACGGCGGCGACACGTTGTCGGTCGAGGCCTCGGAGTACCTCCCCGGGCACCTGCCGGCCAGGGGCGCGAGCGCGGTGGATGCCGACCTCGCCACCGCCTGGCAGACCGAGTTCGTGAACCCGACGGGCGCGAGCATCGAAGTGCGCCGACGCTCCCCCACCACCCTCGACGCTCTCAGCCTGGTGCTCTACACCGACAACTGGCACTCGGTGCCCACTGCGGTGTCGTTGCGGGTCGACGGTGGCGAGCCGATCCGACTGGTCGTCCCCTCTGTGTCCGACACGAGCGAGCCGTTCAGTACCACCAGGGTGGAGATCCCTATGCCCCAGGCGATGACCGGAACGAGGTTCGAGCTGACGATCGACGAGGTTCGGGAGGTGCTCACCAAGGACTGGTACAGCTCGAATCCGATCAGCATGCCGGTGGGGATCGTCGAGATCGAGGAGCTGGCCGACACCGTCACGGTTCCCGAGCAGATCGACGGGCGGTGCCGCGATGACCTCGTGCAGGTCGACGGGCAGCCTGTCTCCGTGCAGCTGGAGGCCACCACCGTCTCCGCGCTCGAACGCGAGCCGATGCTGGTCCGGTCCTGCCCGCCCGACGAGCAGGTGGTCATGGGCGGCGGCGAGCGGTTGATAGAGACCACTCGAGGCCGGGTCACCGGTGTCGACGTGGACCGACTGGCGTTCCTGTCGAAGGGCACGGCCCCGGTGGACCAGCCGCCGTCGCCCACGGTGACCGTCGTCGACTCGGATCGCACCGAGCTCACACTCGACCTGGAGCCGACCGCCGAGGCTTCCTGGCTGGTATTGGGCCAGAGCCACAACGAGGGATGGGTGGCCTCGGGTCTTCCGGGCGGCGGTCAGCCGACGCTGGTGTCGGGCTTCGCCAACGGCTGGCGGGTCGACGCCCACCCGGACGACACCGTTCGGGTGACACTCACGTGGACTCCCCAGCGCACGGTGAACCGGGCCATCGTGATCTCGCTGCTCCTGGTCCTGCTGGCGATGATGCTGCTGGTGGTGGGTCGGCCCGATCGGGGTGCGGCCCACCGGATGGATCGTCAGCCCGCATGGGGCGCGCCGCTGCGAGGGGAGGTGTCCACGCCCGTGCTGGTCGTGGCCTGCGTGGCCATGGGGATCTTCGCGTTGTTGAACCTTCCCGAGTGGCATTGGTCGGCCCTCGCCATGATGGCGGTGCTCTGGCTGACGGTTCGCGGCAGCGCCTGGGCGCGACGGTTGCCCGGTCTGGCCGCAGCGGGTTCCCTGTTGATCGCCGGGTCCTACACCACCATCGAACAGTACCGGCATCGGTACCCCCCCGACTTCGGCTGGCCCCAGTTCTTCGATGCCGTCCACGTCGTCGGCGTCTTGGCCGTGCTGTTCCTGGCGGTGGACGTCGTGGCCGGCGTGCTGGCTCCGCCGCCACCGGAAACCGCGGAGGATCGACGATGAAGCTGGCCTGCCCACTCGTGGTTGCGGCATTGGCCGTGGCCGGTTGCTCGTCGGCCGCCGACGACCCGGCCCCGCCCGACTCGTCGATCAGCACCAGCTCGGCGGTTGTAGATTCGGGGGACTCGACCGATGCCCCGTCGGGCGCTCCCGAGCCTTCGACCTCGACGCCCGGCGGTGCCCTCTTCGATGAGTCGCTACGAGCCGCGGTGCCCAATCAGCCGAGTGGGTACCCGGTGGCCTACTACGGCGACTCACTGGCCCACTCGGCCCAGGAGCACGTGGAGGAGTTCCTCGACGCCGGTCTGCGGTTCCGTTTCATCAACCGGGCCTTCCCCGGGACGGCGCTGTGTGACTGGCTCGACGAGATCGAGCGGGATCGCCGGGACGAGGACCTGTGGGCGGTGATCCTGGTGTTCTCCAACAACACGTTCACCCCGTGCATGGCCGACGCCTCGGGCGAACCACTGACCGAGGAGGCAGCCGACGCCAAGTTCCGCGACGACCTGACAAACGTGGTGGCCGACTTCCGCTCGGACGGCATTCGGGTGTACCTCCCCACCCTTCCCCTCACCCGTGCCGCCGCCGAGAGCGGCTCCGACGACATCGCCGTCGCCAATGACATCTTCGCCGACCTTGCCGCCGATGATGGGGGCGTCGTGCTGATAGACGCTGCCGCGTCGGTGCTGGGCCCCGACGGCGAGTACGTGGAGGCGCTGCCCTGCCTGCCCATCGAGCCGTGTGTGGGTGGGGTCGATGAGAACGGGGTGGCGGTCAACCTCGTGCGCGAGCCTGACGGCGCCCATTTCTGCACCGGCGGCTACGGGAACGGGGTGGAGATCGTCCCCGGGAACTGCCCCGGGTGGTCATCGGGCGCGTTCCGCTACGCCGCGGCCATCACCGGTCCGATCATCGAGGACGGCTACCGCCAGTGGGCGGCCGATCCGGCCAGCCAGGATCCGGTGCCCATCCCGTGAGCCGGTTCAGGAACGGGTGTCGGGAGGCCCGAACGCATAGGTCATGATCTCGGCCACCGCCCGGTAGCCGATGGCCCGGTAGATGCCGTTGGACGTCGGGTTGGCCAACTGGGTGTAGAGGGTGCATCGCTCGCTGCCGGCGGCCAACTCCCGGGCCGACAGCGTGGCCACTAGCTCGGTGGCCAGCCCCCGCGCCCGCAACTCGGGCGGGGTGTACACCCACCCGATCCGGCACACCTTCGCCACCGGCTCCGAGGCGCGGGCCATCGACACCGGCCGACCGTCGGATTCGAGCAGGAACACCCGTCCGGTGGTGACCATGGCCGCCACGGTCGAGCGAAGGTCACCCGGGTGCACCAGACCGGTATCGGCGACGAAACCCTCGGCCCACTGCACGACGAGGTCGAGGTCGCCGTCGACCGCCGGCCTGATCCGGCGCCCCGACGGCACGGGTGCGGTGACCGTGTCGAGGACGTACAGCCGTTGGGCTTCGACCGGACGCGCGGCCGCGCCCGCCAGTTCGGTCCAGCGGCCGGCCAGGCGGGCAGCGGTAGCAGCCTCGCCGGAGACCCCTGGAAGGTGCGGTACATCCTCGTGCATCCGCTCGGCGAGCTGGTCGACGACCGCGGGCGTGGTGGGCACCACACCGGCGTGGAAGTCCCGAGGGGACTGCATGGCGAAGCCGACCGTCCGGTCGGCCTCGGTCACCCACCAGTAGTGGCCCGGCTCGGGGTGGGCGATTCGCTGCTGGAGCAACGTGAGCACGAGGTTGTGAGCCACCGGGTCGGCCAGCAGGTACGAGGACGCGACGTCGGTCGCGATCTTCGCGTCGTCGGAGTGGTGGGTGGGCATGGCCCCACAGTGTCCCGGTGGGGAACCGGTCCTCAAGCGAATTGGCCCGGGAGGGGCTATTGGGGCAGGGGTCCGAGCATGCGGGCGGTGTCGGCCAGCTGCTTGGCCAGCTCGCTGGCCACGCTCTCGCTGAAGTGCAAACCGTCCTCGCGGGCGTTGGGGTCACCGAACAACTCGGGCACGAAGGTTCCGTCATCGCAGACCTCTTCGTAGAGGTCGACCACGGCCACCCGCCCGGCGCTGTCATCGGCGACGGACTCGATGACGGCATTGACGAGCGGAACCGCCGTGTGGTCGATGCCCAGCTCGTCGGCCTTCTCGGGCTGGATGCACGGCACGGTGGTCCAGACCACGGCCACGTTCTCGGCCAGGAGGGCATCTTGGAGGGACCGGTAGTCCCCACGCAGCCGGTCGGCGAAGTCCTCGTCGGTGGGCAGCTGGAATGGCCCAGCCGGATCGATTCGCCTGGGCAGCAGGTCGACCGGTCCGCCGATCAGGAACACGACGTCGCTGCCGGCCACGCCGAGCTCGTCGAACACGATCTGATAGTCGGTCCGACACGCGGGCCGGACGGCGTCCGGCCACTGGATCTCGCCGCCGACGGCGAGGCCACACCCACCGAACACGGCCGCGGCAGGGGGCTCTTCGCCCAGGGCCGCCGCCCGCCGATCGAGGCCGTTTCGGAGGTTCACGGCAATCGAGTCGCCGACGATCAAGAGCCGCGGGGGCTCGGCGAACGGGGCGGTGACCACCGGTTCGGTGGTGGGCACGACGAGCGTGGTGCTGTTGCCGGCGCCGGTGGTGTCGGGGGGGTCGACGGTGGTGGTGACGGCGGTGGAGGTCGGAGCCGGGGCCCCGAAGTCCACTTCGGGGGCCTTGTCGCGGCCGACATCGGAGTACACCACGGCCAGCCCACCCACGAAGGCCAGACTCAACCCCGCCGCGGCCCAGCCGTGGCGCACACCCTGACCGGGTCGGCTGCCTCGCCGCACTGGCTGCTCGAGGTAGTGGAACGACAGCCAGGCCAGAGCCAATGTGAACACGATGCGCACGGTGAACAGCGGCACCGGGTCGAGTCCCGTGCTGTCCTCGTCGACGAACCGGAAGATCGGCCAGTGGAACAGATACACGCCGTAGGACACCGCGCCGAGCCACACCAGGGGGCTCCAGCTGAGCGCGTATCGCACCGGTCCCCGAGCCTGGGTGGCGGCACAGATGATGAGGGCGGTTCCCACGGCGTAGACGGCCAGCCCACCCTCGAGGAGCCAGTCGGTGGTCAGTTCGGTGACCGACCAGAGCACCACGGTGACGATCAGTGCCGCCGCGCCGCCCCAACGCAGAGCCGAGTGCTCGGTGATGAACGTACGGCCGCGAGGGGTGGAGAAGGCGAGGGCCAGCAACGCCCCGACGAGGATCTCGGCCATGCGGACGTCGGTGCCGTTGTAGATGCGATCGAACCCATCGAGCCAGGTGACCGACGCGACCGACAACACCAGCAGCACGGCGAGGACACCGCCGAACACCCGACGGGAGCCGATCTTGGCCAGGATGATGAACGCCAGGAACGGGAAGAACACGTAGAACTGCTCTTCGATGGACAGCGACCAGAAGTGCGCGGCCGGCGAGGGTTCGACCACCTCGCCGAACAGATCGTTGTAGCCGGCCCCCTCGGGGGGGAAGGCGGCCCGCCAGTTGAACACGTACAGCAGCGAAGCCAGCAGGTCACCGGGCAGCCGGGCCATCACGTCGAGCTCGCTGAAGTCGCTCTCGGACTGCAGGTCCAGCCAGTGCCACACCACACCGATGCCCACGATGGTGGCCACTGCCGCCGGGAGCAGTCGCCGGAACCGCCGGGCCCAGAAGGCTCCGAGCTTGATTCCGCCGGTCCGGGTCCGCTCCGTGAGCAACAACGAGGTGATCAGGAATCCCGACAGGGTGAAGAACGTCGAAACACCCAGAAAGCCACCAGACGCCACGGCGAAGTCGCCGTGGAACACCAAAACGGCGGCCACGGCGATGCCCCGGACCCCGTCGAGGGCGGGGTAGTGCGGGAAGCCGGAGACGCCGGCCTTCGACGCGACGTCGGCGGTCTGCGAGGGGGTCGGTGTGCTGCTCATGGCATCAGCG
>JAOUEE010000194.1 GCA_029858875.1 Acidimicrobiia bacterium | reverse complement strand
GGTCTTGGTGGTCCGACGGGTCCGTCCGGGCACGGCGTAGGCGGCGACGTCGCGCCAAGGTGGGAGCACCGCGGTGCGTCGTCGCCGCAGCCATTGCAGCGGCTGGGGGATGGAGCGCTCGACACCGGGCGCGATGAGGGCGATGTGACCGGCCGCGGCGGCCGCGGCGGCACTGGCCCCGGACGGTCTCGTGAGCATCTGGGCGTACCACACCAGCCCGGGCGCCCGAAGACGGCCGGGCCACATCATCGCTGCGGCTCGGGTCGACGAGGTCACCACCACATCCATATCGGCCCGGTGCAGGTGCTGATGAAGCTGCGCGCCGAACACCGCCATGCGGGCGAGAGTGGCGGGGGTGGCCCGGAGGCCCCCGGTCGTGATGGATGCCAGTCGTTCGGGGAGCGGTACCAGGAGCGGCTCGAAGCCCCGGGTGGCAGCCTCCTCGAGGAACACGCCCGACGCGATCGACACCGCGGTCACACGATGACCCGCGGCCTGGCACAGGTCTCCCAACGCCAACAGGTTGAGCTCGGCGCCATAGTTGCTGTGAGGGCGGTCCGTGAGCAGAGCCAGATTCACGGCCGCTCGGCGCGGTCGAGCATGGCACCATGATGGAAGACCTGCGCCGGTCTGTCGAGGTCGCGACACCGTTGTTTCGAGCCCGGAACGGAGCGAGCCCGATGGTCTAGACTGCGCCGCATGGGTTCTGACCCATCGGCGGGGGCCGATCGAGGCCGCTCGCGCGAGGCGCTGCTGGCCTCGGCCACCCGGTTGTTCGCGGCGAAGGGGCCCGGAGCCGTGTCGGCACGTGAAGTCGCCCGTGAAGCGGGCGTGAACTACGCGCTCATCCATCGCCACTTCCGGTCCAAGGACGGGCTCATCGAGTCCGTGCTCCTCTCGCTGGCGGCCGACCTCGGCGACGACCTGGCCCTGCCCCGCCACGACGACCGGGCGGGAGCTCTGCTCGAGAACCATCACGATCTCTGGCGAATACTCGGGTATCTGTGTCTCGAGAACCAGGAGTGGGTCAACGAGCACGTCGGCGACCATGCCGGTTTCACGGCGCTGCGTGACGTGGTGGCCGCAGCCGAGCCCGACGACGAGCTGGTGTCGATCCGGGCCGGCATCGGCGTCGCCACGATCATGGGCTGGGTGATCCTGCGTCCGTTCATCGACAAACTGGCCCAGCTCGGTGGCATCGACGAGGCCAAGGTCCAACGTGAGCTGACCGACGCGGTTCAGCGGGTGCTGCTGCCTCGCGGTTCGACGCTCGACCTCGACACCGTGGACCTCACCCGAAGCTCCGATTCGGACCGGGCCGGACCTGACCGCCGGTGACAACGCCGGGTGGTCGCCCTACGCGTGGGCCGCGATGGCCGCGCCCAGTGCGCTGAGGTGCTCCTCGCTGTTGCCGAGGGTCAGCTCGAGTTGGCGGGCGAGCAGGAAGTGCCGATGCAGCGGGTAGTCACGATCGACGCCCACTCCACCGTGCACGTGCACCGCGGCGTGCACCACGCGGTAGCCGGCCTCGGCGGCCCAGTAGCGGGCGATCTGTACTTCGCGTGCTGCGGGCAGGCCGGCGTCGAGGCGCCAGGCGGCCTGGAGGGCGGTGAGCCGGATGCCCTCCGTGTCGATGAAGCTGTCGCCTGCCCGCTGGGTGACGGCTTGGAACGTGGCGATGGGACGGTCGAACTGCTGGCGCTGCTTCGTGTAGTCCGCGGCCAGCTCGATCGACGCCTGGGCCGCGCCGGTCATCACCATGCACAATCCGGCGTTGGCCCGCTGTTGGAGCCAGTCGATGATCCGGTCACCATCGGATCCGGGCCCACCCAGGCGGTCGTCGTCGGTGACCGCCACCCCGTCGAGCACGATGCGAGCCTCGGGTCGGCCGGTGGTGGTGTCTACCCGATGGCGGACCATTCCCGCCGAGTCGGCGGTGACCACGAAGACGGCGACGGTTCCGTCCCCAAGGCGCGCCGGCACCAGGATAACGTCGGCCTCGGTGCCGTCGGGGACCAGAGTCTTGACCCCATGGAGCACGAAGCCGTCGGCGGTGGGAGTGGCCTCGGTGGTGGGGTGCTGCGCCGTCGTGCCCGCTTCGGTGAGAGCGGCGGTGCCGATGACCGAGCCGTCGGCCAGCCCCGGCAGCCAGGCGTCGCGCTGGGCATCGGTCCCGAACTGGGCGATGGGCATGCCGGCGAGCACGACTGTGGACAACAGCGGTATCGGGGCGGCGTGGGCGCCGACCTGCTCGAGAGCCACAGCGGTGGCCATGAAGCCCAGGCCGGCGCCACCGTGGCTGGTGGGCAGTGAGGCACCCACGACCCCGGCGTCGGCCAGGAGCGCCCAGATCTCGGTGTCGATGGCCACCCCATCGTTGTCGAGTTGGCGCAGCCGTTCGTGGGTGGCCCGGTCATCGAGGATCTGCTTGGTGATCTCTTCGATGGCTGCTTCTTCTTCGCTGGGTGTGAAGTCCACGTCGGCTCCTACCGGTCGGCCTTGGGGTACCCGAGCCCGAACTGGGCCACCAGGTCGCGCTGCATCTCGTTGGTGCCCCCGCCGAACGTCAGGATGACCGTCGAGCGGTACATCGACTCGAGCTTGGTGACATGGCCCACCGAGCCTTCGGCCACGTATGCCTGTGGGCCGAAGATCTGCATCAGCTTGCGATACGCGTCGGTGTAGAACTCGGTGCCGTACACCTTCACCGCCGATGAGAGGGCGATGAAGTCGGTCATCGTGTTCACGTCGGGAGTCTGGCCGTCGATCTTGGTGGCCACCGACCAGGCCACCTTCCAGTTGGCCAGTCGTAGCATCTCCAGGCGGGCGGTCACCTCGGCCAGGTTGCGTTGGACCCACGGCGTGTCGATGACCCGCGATCCGTCGGCCTGCTTGGTGTCGCGTGCGTAGCGGATGGTCTCGTCGAGCATGCCCTGCACCATGCCTGACGAGCAGATGGTGACCCGTTCACGATTGAGCTGGCTGGTGATCAGACCCCAGCCACCGTTCTCCTCACCGACCAGTGTCGATGCGGGTACCCGCACGTCATCGAAGAAGGTGTGGTTGATGTTGTGCGACGACAGCAGGTCGAGCGGTTCGATGCTGAGACCGGGTGTGTCCATGGGGATGCAGAACAGCGAGATGCCCTTGTGCTTCTTGACCTCGGTGTTGGTGCGTGCCGCCAGCCAGATGTAGTCGGCGTCCTTGGCCAGCGACGTCCACGTCTTCTGTCCGTTGATGATGTACTCGTCGCCGTCCCGGACCGCTCTGGTGGAGAGGGCGGCCAGGTCGGTACCGGCATCGGGCTCGCTGTACCCGATGCAAAAGGTGATCTCACCGCGCGAGATCTTGGGCAGGAAGAACTGCTTCTGCTCGTCACTGCCGTATTGCATCAGCGTGGGTCCGACGGTGTTGATGGTGAGCATCGGGATGGGGGCACCGCACGCCACCGACTCGTCGAACATGATGAACTGCTCGATGGCCGAGTACCCCTGACCGCCGTACTCCTCGGGCCAGCCGAGGGTGAGCCAGCCGTCACGGCCCATCTTCCCGACGATCTCACGGTGGGTGGGACCCGTGCCTTGCTCGTCGGCGAGGGCTTTGCGAACCTCGGGCGTGAGCAGGTCGGTGTAGTAGGCCCGCAGCTCGGCCCGCAGATCCTCTTGCTTCTCGTCATAGCCGACGTACATCTGGTTTCCCTTCCCGTGCAGCTATCGGGATCCGAGTATTGCCAGTACGCCGCCGGACCGACAATCGGGGACGAGTGCCCACCCAACGGGCGCCCTCTTCGCTGCGGTGCTCAGTCGTCGAGGGTGAAGTCGCCCCGGCCCATCTGGTCCCGCACGCTCACCACCGGCGGGTTGGTGAGGCTGCGTCGCTGCCAATTGGCCCCGTCGACCACCAGCGTGTGCCCGGAGATGAAGCGGCCGTAGGGGCTGGCCAGGAACGTGGCCGCCCAACCGAGCTCCTGACGCTCGCCGACCCGGAGGGCAGGCTGGCAGGGGTCCTTGTCGTGGGTGCGGTCGAGGTTGCCCGAGATGTCGTCGGTCATGTCCTCGTGAGGGAACAAGCCGGGGACCAGGCCGTTGACCTGGATGCCGTAGGGACCCCACTCGACGGCCAGGCTCTCGACCATGTTCTTCACGCCCGCCTTGGCCGCCGCCGAGTGGGAGAACCCGGGCCCGCCCGTCCACGCGTAGCTGGCACCGACGTTGATGATGGAACCTGGAGTGCCGGCGGCCAGGTGCCGTCGGCCGAATTCGCGCGTGCAGAAGAACGTCCCGTTGAGGGTGATGTCGACCACGGTGCGCCAGGCATTGGGTGACATGTCCTCGGCTGGTACGGGGAAGTTGGCCGCCGCGTTGTTGACCAGGACATCGGGCAGGCCGAAGCGATCCTCGGCGGCCTCGAAGGCGGCCGCGATCGACTCGGGCTCGCGGATGTCGCAGCCCACCACCAACACCGGCGCCCCGATCTCGCCGAGGGCAGCTGCGCCGGCTTGGAGGTGCTCGGGCTTGCGGCTGGCGATCACCAGGTTGGCGCCCAGCCGGCCGAACTCGCTGGCGATGGCCTTGCCCAGCCCGGTGCCGCCCCCGGTGACGACGACGGTCTGGCCGGCGAAGGTGCCCGGTTTGAGGGCCGTCTCGCCCACCGGTGGGGGCGCCGGTAACCCGGTCATCTCGGTCATGAGGCCAGCATCGCGGACCCACGGCTCCGGCACCAACCGCCAACTCTGCGCCGAACTGCTGGTGAGCGGCGAACGGTGGTGCGGTGTGACACGAGCCGTCCGGCCGGGTCGGATACATCGACGACCCCGCCGATCTGGTGCCTCTGGGGTTCACGCACGGCGGCCACCGTGACCGATCGGCTGGCCGACCCGGCGCCGGTGTACGACCTCTTCCAGGCGGCCGATGACCGGGTGCTGGCCAGCGTCAGCCGAGCGACCGGCGACATCGGGTTGGTGAGCCGCCTCGACGACGGCCGTCTGCTGTCGACGACATCGCTGCTCGTCCCACCGATCGCCGGCCTGGTGGCCAACACCGCCCCGGCAGCCGAACCAGCTGTGCTGCTGGGACTGCACCATCAGGCCCTGGCCGCCTACCGCGTGCGGGCCGAGCTCACCACGGCTCGGGCCTTCCGGGAGGTGATGGATCTCGAGCGCCAGGCCTATGCCCAGCTGGGGCCCCTGCTCGGCGGCTTCTACGACCCCGGCCGCCGGCGAGGCGCCCCGATGACCGTGCCGGTGTCGCCCCAGGAGCTTCTCGAGGTCACGCTCCCGTCGGCCTGAGCTCCGGCCACATCACCCCCAACCGGTGATGGGCGCGACCCTCGGAGTGCGCTCACCCGACACGTTCCGGTGTGGCGTCGTGGGGTCAGGGGGTGTCGACGACGACGACGTCGCTACCGGAGCGGCCGAACACCTCGGGGGCGTAGATCTCCTCGGCCTTGGCGGGCGGCACCACGAACGTGCCGGGCGTGGTGGCCCGGGCGATGTAGGTGTAGTCGTAGGTGCCGCCGCCGAGCAGGGTGGTGAACGCCTCGGCCCGGTCGTCGCGCAGGTTCTGATGCTCGTACCACTGCCACCACGGGTAGCTGATCCGGAAGCCGAAGTCCTCGCCGCCGAACCCGGGCTCTCCTCCCTGGTCGGCCAGATCATCGCTGATGTCGGGGGTGACGGCCAGCGCTGGGTTGAGCGGCTCCAACCCGGCGGGCAGCGGGTCGACGAGACCCACGTGGGTGCGGCGACTGTCGGCCACCATGATGACCCGCACCCGCACCTCGGCGCCGGCCCGGATGTGCCACGTGCCGTCGTCGTCGCGGCTGACGTCGGCGGGATCGTCGACCGCTTCATAGGTCCGGGTCACCACGAATCCCCGATCGCGAGGATCGAGCTCGAGGTCGGCCGGTGCGTAATCGAGGCCCAGGCGGTAGTACAGGCGACCGGCACCGTCCTTGGCCACCACGATGTCGGTGTCACCCGCGTCGATCAGCTCGGTCATCGGCACCAGCGTCTGGCCCCGGTCGGTGCTGCGACCCTGGTAGGTGTGCTCGCCGGCGTACAGATCGCCCAGCCAGACCCGAGCCACGAAGTCGGGGGTCACCGACTCGAAGGTGTCGAAGTACTCGTTGAGGGCGAGCAGGATGAAGACGTTCTCCTGCACGTTGTCCCAGCGACCCCGGGTCTGGTTGCCCAGGAGCCCGGCGACCACCTTGGGAATGAGGTCCGACGTGGGATCCTCCGACACCAGGGCGCCCAGGATGATTCCGTCCGAGCGCCGGTCGGAGTGCAGGATCAGGTAGCCGTCCTCGCCGTAGCCGGTGGCGAACGTGGCCGCACCCGCGGTCTCGGTGGCGCTGTTCTGGAATCGGCGGGCCACGGCGGTCCGCTGGGAGGGATCGTCGAGCACGGGCCACAGCCAGGCCAGGGCATCGAGCCCGAGGTCGTCGCCGGCTCGGCGGTACAGGGCCGAGGCACCAGAAGGATCCCGGTCGCCGGCCAGGGCCCGGACGTGCAGGGCGTAGGCGGTGAGCGTGTCGCGCACCGCCTGGCTGTACTCGGCGGGGAAGTGGTTCTCGATGGAACCGAGGTAGTCGAGCCCCCGGCTCTTGGTGCCCGGCCCCACGGAGTAGCCGGCCTGTTGGGCGGCGACCAACGCGTGCACGGCCTGGATCGAGTTGTACGGGATCGAGTCCTCGCCCCTTCGCCAGTAGGGGAAGCCCCCGTCACCGTTCTGGAGGGCCGACAGTGCCGCGATGTCATCGGCGACAGCGGCATCGAGCTCGGCTGGCGGTGGCAGGCCCTCGGCCGAGAAGGCGTCGAGCACGTCGCGCAGGGCGGCCACGGCCATGATGCGCGAGGCCAGACCGTCGGAGCTCTCGTAGCGGTAGTCGTGCAGATACAGGACCGCGTCGGTGAGGGCCTGCAACGCGGTGGACGACGTGTCGACCTCCAGTCCCCCGAACTGCTCGATCACCCCTGTGGGGGCCAGCAGCGGCTGGATGACCGATCCGGCGTCGATCACACCGTAGGTGGCGAAGGCCTCGGTGGTGGCCGGCGTGTACACCGGCATCTCGCCCGCCGCCGCGTCCGCATGTGATCCGCCGGCCGCGGCCACCCGGAACCGGGCGGTGCCGGCTGCGTCGGCCTCGGCATCGAAGCGCACCTCCACGCGGTCGTTGGCCGGCACCGTGACCCGCCGACCGTCGTCGGCGCCCAGCTTGAGGTTGGTCGTCTGCACGGCAACGTCGACGTCCAGTGGCTGGTCGGTCTGGTTCTGGACGATGATCGGCAGCTCGAACTGATCGCCGAAGTTCAGGAATCGGGGAGCCGAGGGTCGCACCATGATCGGCAGCCGGGCCGTGATGGTGGCCTCGCCCGACCCGAACGAGTCGGTGTCGCCGACGGCCACCGCCATCACCCGGTAACGGGTGAGACTGTCGGGCAGATCGACTTCGACGGTGAGGGTGCCATCGGCGCCCGTTCGCTCGTCGGGGGCGAACAGGGCCAGC
>JAOUEE010000193.1 GCA_029858875.1 Acidimicrobiia bacterium | reverse complement strand
GGAAGGAGCCTCCCCAACACCGACGACGCAGAGTGACACCCCGGACCCCCAAGGGGGGGTCAATTTTCGGCCGACGCCAGGGGGTCAAAATTCAGCCGACGTTGACACGTCGGCCTCCTCGATCTCGGCTCAGGATTCTCCCAAGTCGATGCCCTTGTCGCCGCCGCGGGTGATCCAACCAGGCTGGTAGCGGCAATGCGATTCGGCAATCACGTACTCGGCGATGACCTCAGCGAGGGCTTCGAAGCGTGCCTTGCGGCCGGGCTCAGCCGAACAGAAGTCACACACCTTGGAGCTGACCCGGGTTCGTTGACACCAGGGTGGCTACGCGGCCTGAGCCGCGTTGCAGGTTGCCGCTCGTTGGAAGGCCAATCACGCGGAAGCGCCTGGTGCCCTGGGCGGGACTTAAACCCGCGCGGAGGGGTATCGTCGCAGTCGGGCTGTTGCTTCGGGCTTGCGGATGCGATTGATGGTTCCTTGGGAGTTGGCGACGGCCTTGAGATCGTCTGGTAGGTCGCTCCGGCGTTGGCCCCAGCAGCGCCAATGGACAAAGCGGCGGTGCCAGAGGCGTGGCTCGTCGGGCGAGTCGTCGTATTCGTATTCGCCGGCGACCTCGGCGATGGCGAATTCCGAGTCGACCAACGGAACGAGAACGAGGTCTCCTACCTGGAGTTCGTGCATGAAGTAGCGCCAGTACCGCTGGAAGATCGCGATCCCCTTGTCGGTAGTCTCCGGGTGGCTGCGCCTTAGCAGTGCTTCAACTTCAGCGGGTGCGGGATTCGAGCTGAGGTCTGGCATGTCGTCGGCACCAACCGTGATCACATTCTGGGATCTGAGTTCGTCCTGGATTCGACGGTCGTCATGGGCTCGCAGCTTCCATGCTTGACGTTCACCCTCGGCAGGTGATGTTGCAGGGTCGGCGGCGAGTTGCAGTTCGGCACGTTCGCCAGCGATGTCAGCGCTCAGCACGAGTCGTGCGTCGCGGTCACTTGCTCTGCCGAGACCGTCGACGTACGACGACAGGGTTGAGATGCGAATGTCGTGGCTGAGTTCTTGACGCCGGATGGCGACGTCGGAGATTCCCAGTGCGGCACCGACCTGCGCCCGTGTCAGCCTGAGCGACTCTCTGAGCTCGATAAGGCTGAGCGGAGCACGGCGGCCTGACGGGCGCTCGATCCTGTCTTTCACATAACCGGTTTCGTTCATGTAGATAGAATAAACGATTATGTGTATCTATGTCAACATCCGAGTCGAGAGCCCTCGGTGGCGACTGACGCTCGGCGCTGCCCTCACCGACCGACCGTATGAGTGGGCTGTTGCGGCCGTGGCCGCCGAGGCCGAGTGCGGTGGCGGTCTCGGCCAGGTCCAGGGGGTATCCGTCGGGTTGGCCGTCGAGGCCGTCGACCAGGCGGCGTAGCAGCCACACGGTGCTGGGGCCGAGGACGCCGAGCCAGACGTGTTCGACGTAGTGGCTTCGGACGTCGACGCCGTGGAGATCGACGACGGGGTCGCTCCATCCGGTGATCCAGAGGTGGTCGCCCTCGAAGATGGGACGCGTGGTCGCGGCCATGGTGCACTTCCTTCTGTCGCTGGTTGCGGATCCGCCGAGGAAGTCGCGAGGGGGTGAAGCGGCGCTCAGTCTATTTCATGTCATTTCAAAATCAACCTCGAAGGAGAGTCAGCGGTACCACCATCATCGAGCCCGGTGACACCAGCGGCATGGTCACGATCACGGTCAATGGCGACCTGACCGAGGAGCTCCCCGAGGCCTTCCTCGTGTTCTTCGCAAACCCGGATGGCGCATCGCTCGGTGGGTTCTACGGATTGGGTGCCGGGGTCATCATCGACGACGACTGACAGGCTGGTGGACGAGCCGAGTCGAAGCGGCCCACACTCACCCGCTCGAGGTTGGGCGGCTCCGATTCCGTTTCTCCGCCAGATTCACTCCGACGAGCACCAACACGAGTCCAACAGCCGACAGCACTGCCGCGCCACCACTTCCGATCAGCAGCCGGGCCAGCCCGGCGTACTCGTCGAAGGCGCCGGTCTCGGATGGACCGCCGTAGAGCTGCCAAGCAATGAAGAAGACGGGTGCGGCAACACAAGTCAACACGCCGAGCCAGAACACCACTGGCAACCCGGACGTGGTTGGCGGGCCCATGGTCACACCAGTGTTGCCGGGCTGGAATCCTCCCGCCAGAGCCCATCTTCGTTTGCGCTCGGCCACGGCCGGTGCCTCTAGGCTCGGTGCCCGATGAGTGGACACCGATGAGTGGATACGGCCAGCCCGATGCCCTGGTCGAGGCAGCCGCTGCGCTGGTGGCCGAAGCGCAGCGGATCTGCGTGCTCACCGGCGCCGGGATCTCCACCGACAGTGGCATCCCCGACTTCCGGGGACCCAACGGGTTGTGGACCAAGGACCCGGCAGCCGAGAAGGCCTCCAACATCGGGACCTACCTGGCCGACCCCGAGGTTCGTCGACGCAACTGGGAACGCCGGGCCGCCGGGGCCCTGTGGGCCGATGTCGAACCCAACGATGGCCACCGGGCCCTGGTGCGGCTCCAGGACCGCGACAAGCTGCACACCCTCGTCACCCAGAACGTCGACGAGCTCCACCAGCGGGCCGGTGTCGACCCGGCGCGGGTGGTGGAGATCCACGGCACCACCCGCAAGGTCCAGTGCCTGTCGTGTGACTACCGCGCCGACATGGAGGTGGTGCTCGAGCGGGTGCGGGCCGGTGAGGCCGACCCGCCCTGTCTGCACTGCGGTGGCATCCTCAAGTCGGCCACCATCTCGTTCGGCCAGAGCCTGGTGCCCCACGACCTCCAGCGGGCCGAGCAGGCGGCCCTGGCGTGCGATCTCTACCTGGCCGTCGGCACCAGCCTCCAGGTCTTCCCCGTCAACGAGACGCTGCCGGTGGCCGTCCGATCGGGGGCCCGGGCCATCATCCTCAACGGCCAGCCCACCCCCATGGACCACCTCGCCGACATCGTGCTCAACGCCGACATCAGCGCCACCCTGCCCCTGATCTGTGGCTGATCGGGCCCGACCGGCCGGTCGAAATCGGATGAATCGGCCGGGTCGGGGAATGCCCGGAACTCCCTCGCGGTTATGGGGTGAGAATTCACGACCAAATGGGTAGGGTTTTGCCATGGCAACGTTTCGAGAGCTTCTGACCGAAGCCAAGCAACAGATCCGTGAGACCGATCCCGAGGGGGCCGAGGCCTTGCTGGCCGACGGCGCCACGCTCCTCGACGTGCGAGAGCCCGACGAGTACGAGCAGGGCGCCGTTCCCGGATCCATCCACATCCCTCGTGGCAATCTCGAGTCCAACATCGAGAACCGGGTGACCGAGCGGGCCACTCCGTTGGTGGTCATGTGCGCGGGAGGGGTGCGCAGCGCGTTCGCGGCCAAGACCCTCCAGGAGCTGGGCTACACCGACGTGGTCTCCATGGACGGCGGATTCAACCGGTGGAAGGACGAGGGCCGCGACTGGCGCCAGCCCCAGACCCTGGCCGCCGACCAGCGCAACCGCTATCAGCGCCACCTGTTGCTGCCCGAGGTGGGCGAGGAGGGTCAGCTCAAGCTGCTCGAGGCCAAGGTCCTGCTGCTCGGAGCCGGCGGGCTGGGCTCGCCGGCCGCGCTGTACCTGGCTGCCGCCGGCGTGGGGACCATCGGCATCGTCGACATGGACGTGGTCGACGAGTCCAACCTCCAGCGCCAGATCCTGCACAACCTCGATCGGGTGGGCGACCGCAAGGTCGACTCGGCCAAGAAGACACTGACGTTGCTCAACCCCGACGTCAACGTGGTCACCTACGATGTTCGCCTCGGTGCCGAGAACATCATGGGCATCCTCGCCGACTACGACATCGTCGTCGACGGGGCCGACAACTTCCCCAGCCGCTACCTGCTCAACGATGCGTCGGTGAAGCTGGGCATCCCCGTGGTGCACGGCTCGATCTTCCGCTTCGAGGGACAGGTCACCGTGTTCGACCCCCGCCAGGGGCCCACCTATCGCGACATGCTGCCCGAGGCGCCGCCGGCCGAGTTCGCTCCCAGCTGCGCCGAGGCCGGCGTGTTGGGCGTGCTGCCCGGCATCGTCGGCAGCATCCAGGCGCTCGAGGCCATCAAGTTGATCCTGGGCCTCGGCGATCCGCTCGTGGGCCGGCTGGTCGCCTTCGATGCGCTCGACATGAGCTTCAACGAATATCGGCTGCGGGTGGATCCGGGCAACGAGGTCACCTGGGAGAACCGGGAGCGCATCCAGATCACCGAGCTCGAGGGTCTGTGCATGCCCAGCGTCACGCTGGCTGGCTGACCGTCCATTCGGCGTCGTCGCCCAACAGGTCAGGCACCCGTCGGTCGATGTAGCGGTCATGGTCGCGTTCGAGGCCGCCGTGGTACCGGCGGTCGAAGTAGTGCAGGTCCTCGAGGCGGGTCAGGTGGATCGGAGCAGCTCGTTCCAACTGCCGAAACAGCGTGGTGGTGCCACAGCGCATGGCGCCGACGATCACGACCTCAGGTGTGACGAGCACGCCCTGCGATCGGTCCCACCCCGTACCACCTGAGCGGCGGGCCGGTGCGCCGGGTGGCGGGCGCGAACGCGTACCCTTCATCCATCGTGTCCCGCCTCTCCACCCGCCTCGCGGCGCGCCCCAGTGCCCTGCCCTCGGGCACCGTCACCGTCGGTCTCGGGCTGGCCATCAACGGCCTCGCCACGTACGGCTTCCTCGTGGTGTCGCGACGCGCCCTGGGCGAGGAGTCATACAGCGCCCTCGCGGTGCTGTGGGGCATCGTGTTCATCCTCGGCCCCGGCTTCTTCCAGCCCCTCGAGCTCGAGGTCAGTCGGGTCAGCGCCGATCGGGCCAGTCGGGGGCAGGGATCCGAACCCGTGCTTCGGCGAGCGGCCACCATCGGCGCGGTCATCTTCGGCGTGCTCACGGCGGCGCTGCTCATCTCTTCGCCGTGGTTGGTGGAGAAGTCGTTCGACGGCGAGTGGTTGCTGCTGGTGGCCCTCATCCTCACCCTGGGCGCGTTCGGGGCGGGCGAGCTGCTGCGCGGCCTGCTGTCGGGCTACCACCGGTTCCAGCCCTACGGCGTCTATTTCGCCAGCGAGGGCCTGTCACGGGTGCTCGTGGCCAGCCTGTTGGCCATCGTCGGGGTCAGCATCGTGGGACCGTTCGGGCTGGTGGTGGCGGTGGGCCCGGTGACGGCGCTGCTCGTCGCGGCGCGGGGCCAGCGGGACCTCATCCGCCCCGGACCCGACGTCGAGTGGCGCGAGATCACCCACGCCCTCGGCTTCCTGCTGGCCGCGTCGGTGTCCGAGGCATTCTTGTTGAACATCGGGATCTTCACCGTCGACCTGCTGGCCGCCGAGGATCAGCAGGAGGAGGCCGGGCGGTTCCTCAACGGACTGCTGATGGCGCGGGTGCCGCTGTTCTTCTTCCAGGCGGTCAAGGCCTCGCTCATCCCCAACCTGGCCCGCATGGCCGGCCTCCGGCAGTGGGACGACTTCCTCGGCACGCTCTACCGCCTGTTGGCCGCCGTGGCCGCGCTCAGCGTGGTGGGCGTGGTGGGCGCTGCAGTGCTCGGGCCCAAGGTGGTGGAGGTGGTGTTCGGCGACGAAGTGGGAAGCCTCGACATGGCCCTGCTCGCCGCGTCGATGTGCCTGCTGATGCTGGCCCTCTCGCTGGCGCTCACGCTGGTGGCTCTGGGTCGGCAACGGCAGGTGGCGTTCGGGTGGCTGCCCGGCGTCGTGGCCTTCCCGATACTGGTCATGACCATCGCCGATGATCTGTTCCTGCGGGTCGAGATCGCCCTGGTCGGCGCGGTGTCGGCGGCGGTGGTCACCATGGCCGTCATCACCTGGCGCGAGCTCAAGCGGGTCCGCTGACCGGTTCCACCTCGTCGAACGGACGCGGTACCGTCGGCGATCACCCCAGCTCCCGAGGAGACCATGGCTGAGATCACCGAGTCCGACACCATCGCCGGGGTGCACATCGTCGACCCGTCGGTCCACGGCGACGAGCGGGGTATCTTCGTCGAGACCTACCGGCGCGAGTGGTTCCCCAACGGGCGCGAGATGATCCAGGCCAACCGTGGCGACCGACAGGCCGGCTGCATCGTGGGCCTGCACTACCACCTGCATCAGGCCGACTACTGGTACGTGCCCTTCGGCCGGGCCCGGGTCGTGCTGCACGATCTGCGGCAGGGGTCGGCCACCGACGGCAACACGCTCGAGCTCGACCTGGGCGAGCAGGCCGACGGCTCGTTCAGCCACCGGGGCGTGTTCATCCCACCCGGCGTGGCCCACGGCTTCGCCAGCCTCACCGACATGACCATCACCTATCTGGTCGACGGGTACTACAACCCACGAGACGAGCTGGGCGTGGCCTGGGACGATCCCGAGATCGACGCTGACTGGGGCCTCACCGAGCCCACTCTGTCGGCCCGCGACGGCGCCAACCCCCGGCGGGCCGACATCGAGCCCATGTGGCAGCCCCACGTGTCGCTGCGAACCTGACCCCCCAACCCCCTCCGAGGATTCCATGAGACTGTTCGTCACCGGCGCTGCCGGATTCATCGGTTCCAACTACGTCCGGTACGTGCTGGACCACTCCGACGACGAGGTCACCGTCTTCGACGCGCTCACCTACGCCGGCAACAAGGCAACCGTCGCCGACCTCGACGACAACCCTCGTTTCTCGTTCGTGCACGGCGACATCACCGACCGGGAGCAGGTGGCCGCGGCCATGACCGGTCATCACCAAGTGGTGCACTTCGCCGCGGAGAGCCACGTGGATCGTTCCATCGACGGCCCCGACGTGTTCGTGCACACCAACTGCGACGGCACCAACGTGGTGTGCGACATCGCCCGCCAGCTCGAGGTCGATCGGCTGCTCCACATCTCCACCGACGAGGTCTACGGCAGCATCGACGAGGGGTCGTTCACCGAGACCGACCCGTTGGAGCCGCGGTCGCCGTACTCGGCGAGCAAGGCCGGATCCGATCTGATCGCCATGTCGTACCACACCACCTACGACGTCCCGGTGGTCATCACCCGCTCATCCAACAACTTCGGGCCGTGGCAGTACCCCGAGAAGCTGATTCCGCTCTTCACCACCAACCTGTTCGACGGTGGCACGGTGCCCCTCTACGGCGACGGGATGAACGTGCGCGACTGGTGCTACGTGGTGGACAACTGCGCCGGGGTCGACACCGTGCTGCGCCGGGGCACCGTCGGCGAGATCTACAACATCGGTGCCGGCAACGAGATCCCCAACAAGGAGATCACCGCCCGGTTGCTGGAGTTGACCGGGCGTGACGAGTCGGCCATCACCTGGGTCGAGGATCGTCTGGGCCACGACCGCCGCTACTCCATCGACACGGCCAAGGTCGAGGCACTGGGCTGGTCACCCCAGCACGAGTTCGCCGATGCCCTCGCCCTCACCGTCGAGTGGTATCGGGACAACCGCTGGTGGTGGGAACCACTGAAGAGCGCCTGACAGGAAGCG
>JAOUEE010000192.1 GCA_029858875.1 Acidimicrobiia bacterium | reverse complement strand
CAGGTCGTCGACGCCGGGCCCGGTCGATTCGACGGTGGCGACCACCTCGTGGCCCAGCACCTGCGGGAAGGAGATGAGGGCGGTCATGATGTTGTCGGCGCTGTCGTCGAAGTCCATCATCACCTGCTTGCTGTCGGACCCGCAGATACCGCACAGGCGGGTCCGCAGGACCAACCAGTCGTCGCCCAGCAGCTCGGGGTCGGCGAGCTCCTGCACCGCCATGGGAGTGGAGGCCAGGTGCTGCTGGAGGCGGTTGGCCTTCTTGGGAACCGAAACCGGTCCGGGATCGACACCGAATACGAGCGCCTTCACGGCTGGGCCTCGAGGGCTTCGATGGTGCCGACCTGGAAGGCTTCGATGTCGGACGTCTTGAACTGGACGACGGCGGACAGGTCGGGTGTGTAGACCTCGAAGGGGCCGTCGGCGGCGATGCAGGCGACGATGTCGTCGGCCACCGATTCGGCGCTGGCCAGCTCCATGGCGAAGTGGGCATCGTCGTTGTCGGGGCGGTGCCAGATGGCGGTGTCGATGGCACCGGGGGTGATGAGCCGCACCTCGACCGGTTGGTGCCAGAGGTCGAGGGCGGCCGCCTCGGTCCAGCCGGTGAGGGCGAACTTCGAGGCCGAGTAGGCGGTCTCGTTGAGGATGCCCAACCGACCGCCCAGGCTGGACACGTTGATCACCAGCCCATGGCCCCGTGCGATCATCCGGGGGAGCAGCCGGCGGGCCAAACGCACGGGCGAGTGGTAGTTCACCCGCATCACCTCCTCGATCTCGTGGTCGCGCAACTCCAGCACGCCGCGGCGCTTGGGCATCGCCGCGTTGTTGACCAGCACATCGATGCCGTCCAGGGCTTCCCACGCCTCGTCGGCCAACGCGTCGACGGCAGCGAGGTCACCCAGATCCATCGACCACACGCTGACCGCGGCCGGTGCACACTGCGCCGCCACCGCTTCGAGCCGCGGAAGGTCACGGGCCACCAGGCCCAGTCGGTCGATGCCCACACGGCTGACGGCCCGAGCCACGGCCGCCCCGATGCCCGACGATCCGCCGGTGATCAGGGCCGAGGCGCCGTCGAGGTCCACGCTCAGGCGGCGATGGCCGGCCGGGTCGCCAGCAGCGAGATGGCGTTGTCCCGCATCACCTGGCGCACCTCGTCGGGCGTGAACGCGGGGATGTCGTTGATGAAGTCGGTGGGGACAGGCAGCCCTTCGGCGTGGGGGAAGTCCGAGCCGAACAGCAGGCGATCGATACCCAGCAGGTCGCGGAGCATCGCCATGTCGTCTTCGTAGAACGGCTCCACCCACACCTGCTGCTTGAACTGCTCCACGGGATGGACATCGAACGCGAAGGGCATCTTGCCGTAGCCACCGGCCAGGGCCCGCAGTAGCTCGGGGACCCACATGGCGCCGTTCTCCACGCTGAGCAGCCGCAGGTTGGGGAACCGCGACAGCAGCCCATGGCAGATCATGGCTGCGAACGTGTCCGACACCGAGCGTTCGGCGAACGCCACGATCGGGAAGGGCGAGTGCTTGAAGGCCTCGAACTGGCTGCCCGGCTTCTCCCACACCTTGGCGTACTGGCCAGTACCGCTGAGCCCGGCGTGGATGGCCACCGGAATGCCGGCCTCGTCGAGGCGGGCCCACGCCGGGTCGTAGTCCGCCAGACCGGGCGACTGGTAGCCGTGCTCGGTGGGCACCGGCCCGGGCACCATCACCACGATGCGGGCCCCGGCGGCCAGCACCCGGTCGATCTCGGCTGCGGCCAGTTGCGGGTCGGCCAGCGTGATCATGGGCGCGGCGTAGAGCCGTCCCTGGTAGTCGAAGCCCCAGTCCTCCTCGAGCCACTTGTTGAACGCCGTGAACGTGGCGTGCAGAGCCTCGATGTCGTGGCGCAGGGCCTCCTGCATGCCCACGCCGAGCGTGGGGAACAGCAGTGCCGACTCCAGACCCTGGGTGTCCATGAGGCCGAGACGGGCCTCACGGTCGCGATAGCCCGGGTTGGCGGCCATGGCCTCGAGATCGCCGAACATGGCCATCATGTCCTTGCCGTCGAGGTTCTTGCCCCGGAAGTAGTCCTCGAGGCTTCCCGGCTTGGCGATGGGATCGAAGGTGGGGTTGGGGATGAACTTGTTGACGCGGCCACCCACCAGCAGCCGCTTGCGCCCGTTGATCTCGGCCCATTGCACACATCGCTTGGCCATGGACCGGTCGATGTGGCGGGTGAAGGCGTCTTCGGCCTCGTAGTAGTGGTTGTCGGCGTCGAAGGCCAGGAAGTCGAGGTCGGCCATTGGTGGTACCCCCTGAGGCGGTGTGCCTTCACCGTAGTGGCGGTTCGGCCGGCGACCCAATGGCCTCTCGTCAGACGAGGAGATCTGGTGTGATCGTCCGCCTCAGGGCGCACCCAGGCGAGCGGCCAGCGCCCGTCGGTCGGGCTTGCCGGCGGGCAACAGCGGGAAGTCGTCCACCACCTCGATGACTTCGGGGCAGGTGAAACGGGCTGCGCCCCGGGTGTCGAACCAGGCGCGGCACCGGGCCACGTCGAACGCCTCGTCGGCCACGACGAAGGCCGCCACCCGTTCACCGAGCCGAGCGTCGGGTTGGCCGACGACAACTGCCGCCCGGATCGCGGGGTGAGCCTCGAGCAGGCCCTCCACCGCAGCCACGTCGATGTTCTCACCACCCCTGATGATCGTGCCGCTCAGGCGACCCTTCACCTGCAGCCATCCCTCGTCATCGACCACGCCGATGTCTCCCGAGTGGAACCACCCGTCCACGAACACACCCTCGTCGTCTCGTGGATCGAGGTATCCGATGGACACCTCGGGTCCGCGAAGGAGCAGTTCTCCGGTTTCGGCGTCGGCCACGATCTCGGTCGACCCGTGAGCCCGTCCATCGGTACGGGTTCGGTGCTGGTGGCTGTCGTCGTTGCGGCTGATGGCCACGGTCGGGGCCTCGGTCGACCCGTACGCCCGTTTCACGATGCATCCCAGGGTGGCCTCGGCCCGGTCCACGAACGCCTCGCTGATGTTGGTCCCGCCGACCGAGACGAACCGCAGACTGGCCACACGGTCGGGCGTGAAATCGGGAGCGTCCATCAGGCCCAGGAAGAACGTCGGCGGCCCCACCATGTACGTGATCTCCTCGCGCTCGATCAGGTCGAGCGCGACCGATGGGTCCCACCGCGACATCAGCACGGCCTTGTACCCACCGGCGGCCGGACACAGCACTGCGTGCAACAAGCCCGACACATGGGCCAGCGGCGCCGGCATGAGGGCGGCGTCGTGGCCATCGAGCTGATGGAGCTCCACCAACTGGCGGGCCTTGTAGCCGAGGGCGCCATGGGTGTGCACCACCCCTTTGGGCGACCCACTCGAGCCGGAGGTGAACATCACGAGCGCCCGATCCTCGTCCGTACCCGGCGCCGGCGACCACGCATCGGCGTCGTCGAGCTGATCGGGACGCACCACCTGACCGTGCTCGGCCAGCGGATAGCCCGTCCCGGCCACCAGCACGGGCGGGCGACCCGTGGCCCGCAGCTGCGTCAGCATCGGGGCCAACACCGCGGCTCCGGCCTGGTGGTGGACCGGCACGGCCACGGCGCCCAGGCGCCAACAGGCCCGGTACAGCATCACCCCATCGGGCTCGATGCCGAGCTGGAAGACGACGGGAGTGCCGTGTTCGACGCCGAGGGTGGCCAGACCGCCGGCCAGGGCGGCGACCCGTTGGTCCATCTCGCGGGCGGTCCACCGCCGCTGGTCGTCCACCAGCGCCACCGCGTCGGGCTGGCGGGGCCCGCGCAGTTGGTCGAGGGTCATGACCGCGACCGGCACCATCGCGCGTAGCGCCACAGCGCTTCGAGGGCGGTGACCGCTTCGTCCCCCGAAGCGTGGCAGAAGCGGCCGGTGGCCCGCACCTCGGCCGGCCCGGCGTTGGTGGGCATGGCCACCGCCAGCTCGGTACTGGTGAGCACCGGCTTGTCGGCCTGGGTCGAGGCCTCGTGGGCGGCCCGGGCGAAGCGGGTGTCCTGGCGCTCGTGGTACTCGATGATCCGGTCCAGGCCATGCTGCTCGGCGAAGCCTCCGGAGCGCAGCAGATCCGCCTGATTCGACTGGATTCCCAGGCCCAGGTACACGATGGCGTCGATGTCCGGATCGGCGGCCAGGATCGGCAGCAGCTCGGGGATGGTGTCGCGGGTCTCCCCGCCGGCCAGATCGATGGGGTTGCCCCGGCTCCAGCGGGGCGGAACCCGCGCGTCGACCTCGGCGATCAGCCCGTCGGACAGATGAGCCAGCTCCAACTCGCTGGTGGCCACCGCATCACCGGTGAGCACCCCCCACCCACCCGCGGTACCGAAGACCAGCGTGCGCGGCCCCCGGGGCAGGGGCTGGGTGGCGAACGTCGCCGCCAGCCGGAACGCCTCGGGAACCGAGTGGGCGACGGTGACCCCGGCGTCGCCGAGGGCCCGATCGACATCGGCCACCGCACTCGGTCGTGAACCCGTGTGGGCGGCCACGGCCCGCTGGACGGGTTCGGTGGCCCCGCCCCGCAGCGCGACCACTGGCATCTGCCGGCACACCTGGTCGAGCCGCTCGAACACGTGCGGGTCGGACAGGTCCTCGACATAGACCAGACCCACCTCGGTCACCGGATCGGTGGCGTAGAACTCCAGGAAATCGACCACACCCACCTGGGCCGAGTTGCCGGCCGAGACGGCCCGGCTCACGCCGACGCCGGACAGGCGGGCCCAGTTGCCGAACGCCGAAACCAGCCCACCCGACTGGCTGGCGATGCCGATGCTGCCGGTCGGCGGATAGGGCGCCACGATCTGGGCGCACAGCCGGGCCGGCGTGGAGATCAGCCCCTGACCGTTGGGGCCCACCAACAACAGGTCGAGCTCGTCGGCCAGGGCGACCAGCTCGTCCTGCGCCCGGCGACCCTCGTCACCCGCCTCGGCATACCCCGCCGCCGCGGAGAAGGCGGCGCGTACTCCTCGTTCGGCGGCCTGGCGCAGCAGGCCTTCGCTGGCCCGACCCGGTACGCAGAGCACGAGCAGGTCGATGTCAGCATCGGGCACCGACCGGAGATCCCGATAGGTGGCCTCGCCCAACACCGGCTCGGCCTCGAGGTTGGTGCCGAAGAGCGCCCCGGCATAGCCGTTGGCCCGGATGTTGTGGAAGGCCGAGAAGCCGAACTTGCCCGGGTGGGTGGCGGCGCCGGCGACAACCACCCCACGGGGCTCGAACAGGGCCTGGTAGTGCTGCGGTCCGACCATGGCGTATCAGGTCGCCGGGTAGCGCTCGAGCAGCTTGCGGGCGATCACCATCTTCTGGATCTCACTGGTGCCCTCGCCGATGATCATCAACGGGGTGTCCCGGAAGTAGCGCTCCACCGGGTACTCCTGGGTGTAGCCGTTGCCGCCGTGGATCCGCATGGCGTCGGTGGCGATCTCGAACGCCGCCTCGGACGCGAACAGCTTGGCCATCCCGGCTTCCATGTCGGCCCGCTCGCCCGAGTCGTAGCGCCGGGCGGCGTCGTAGGTCATCAACCGGGCGGCCTGGAGCTTGGTCGCCATCTCCGAGAGCTTGAAGGCGATGGCCTGGTGTCCGATGATCGGTTGCCCGAAGGTCTCGCGCTCCTGGGCGTAGCGCATGGCGGCCTCGAACGCCGCCTGGCCCACACCGACGGCGCGGGCCGCGATGTTGATGCGACCCAGTTCGAGGGCCGAAAGGGCATAGCCGAGGCCCTGGCCCAGGCCCTCGTCGCCGCCCAGTACGGCCGCGGCGGGCACGCGGTGATCGACGTAGGACATCTCCACCGTCTCCACGCCCTTGTAGCCCAGTTTCGGGATGGTGCGGCTCACCGAGATCCCGCCGTGGGACGGGCCCGGCTCCTTCTCGACCAGGAAGCAGGTGATGCGATCATCCGGGGTGCGGGCCAGCAGCATCACCAACTTCGCCCGCACGCCGTTGGTCACCCACATCTTGGTGCCGTTGATGATGTACTCGTCCCCATCGGGCACCGCCTTGCAGCGCAGGGCACGCGTATCGGAACCGGCATCGGGCTCGGACAGCGAGAAGGCGGCCCGGAAGGAACCGTCGACCATCTGGGGGAGATAGCGCTGGCGCTGCTCGTCGGTGCCGTAGCGCTCGATCATGGTGGCACCGATCTTGTGGGTGTTCAGGATGCCGGCCAGCGACATCCACCCCCGGGCCAGCTCTTCGATCAGCCGGGCGTAGGTGGTGATGTCCAGGCCGAGCCCGCCGTACTCGATGCCGATGGTGGCGCCGAAGAGACCGAACTCGCACATCTGCTCGAACATCGCCTCGGGGAACTCGTCGGCGTGCTCGAACTCACTGGCGTTGGGGATCACGTCGCGCTCCACCCACTGCCGCACGGTGGCGACGATCTCGTCGGAGAGGTCTTGGTCGGCGGTCATGGGGCTCCCTGGGGGCGGCGACGGTGAACCCGACGATACGGCCCGGGGTCGAGCAGGGACCAGACGTCGGCGGACCTCGTTCGATTCGGCCCGTCGGGCACCGCTACCGTGAGCCGCTGTGAGCCGCCGAAGCTTCAATCTGGCCGACCTGTTCGAGGGTGCGGCCGAAGCCATCCCCGACACCGAGGCCGTGGTCACCGGGGGCGCCGACGTTGCGACCCACCGGCTGACCTACGCCCAGTTGGACCGGCGCGCCAACCAGGTGGCCCACCATCTACAGGGATGGGGGATCGGTCCGGGCGACCATGTGGGCGTGCACCTCTACAACGGCGCCGAATTCCTCGAGGCGACGCTGGCTGCGTTCAAGCTGCGGGCCGTGCCGGTCAACGCCAACTACCGGTACACCGCGCCCGAGATCGCCTACGTGTTCGACGACGCCGAGGTGAAGGCCGTCATCACCGACCACACGCTCGTCGACCGGGTGGTCGACGCGGTGCCCGACCTACCCCGACTGGCCGTCGGGAACGACTACGACGCGGCCGTCGGAGCCGCGCCGGACCGCCCACCCGACATCGGCCAACGCTCGTCGGACGACCTGTACCTGCTGTACACCGGCGGTACCACCGGCCATCCGAAGGGCGTGATGTGGCGCCACGAGGACCTGTTCTTCGGCGCGCTGGGCGGGCAGGGCGCGCCCAGGCAAGGACTGCCGCGGCTGGACGACCCCGACGACATCGGTACGTTCGTGACCACAGGCACTGGGGTGAACCGCCGGCTACCCCTCTGCCCCCTCATCCACGGCGGCGCGCAGTGGGCGGCCCTCACCGCGTTGTTGATCGGCGGCACGTGCCTGCTCTCGGTCGACCGTCGCTTCGACGCGGCCTCCGCCCTGCGCTTCGCAGCCGACGAACGGGCCCAGTTCATCATGATCATCGGCGATGCGGTGGGCCGACCTCTGGCCGACGAGCTGACGCGATCGGCGGGCACGTACGACCTGTCCGAGCTGCAACTGATCTCGTCGTCGGGGGCCATCCTGTCACCTGCGGTCAAGCAAACACTGGAGACAGCCCTGCCCGGTGTACGGGTGAGCG
>JAOUEE010000191.1 GCA_029858875.1 Acidimicrobiia bacterium | reverse complement strand
GTTTCAAACGATCAACGAGAAGGGGACGGGTCTTCGGGCCCGTCCCCTTCACGTTCTTCGCCCACACCCGCCCCAACAGCCAGAATCGGGACGAGTCGGCGGGCCATCACCGATCCATCGACGAACTGGTCCGGAACCGGTGCCACCGCACACGTCAGCCGAGCAGCCCGACGGCCTCCACCACCAGGTAGGGCACGTTGACGAAGAAGATCAGCAGCGTCCACTGGTACCGCCGGAACGGCAACAGCAAGAACACCCCGATCGAGCGGTGCAGGGCGATGAAGGCCAGTCCGCCGACCAGCAGGGTGACGCGGTTCACCAGGGCGAACGGCGCCGCCAGTTCCAACCAGAGGCCGCCGCCGAACACCAGCATCGCGATCAGCCGATGCGAGGACAGGCCGCCGGCGATGCGGGCGGCCCGGTCGCGCCGGTCGGTTCTCCTGGGTTGGTCGAGCAGGCCCGTCTCGGCCCGGGCCACGGTGGTGACGGCCAGATGGTGGGCCTCGCCGACCCACATGAAGCCGCTGCGGGCCAGCTTCGACACCCCGGACACGAAGTACGCGGCCATCGTGGCCTGCACGGTCCACCAGGTCATGGTCCGCCCCGCGTCGTGCAGGATCAGGCTCGAGGGCTGCCAATCGAGCAGATCAGCCAGGCCGTACCCGACACCGCCGGCGAACTGGGCCACGACGGCCACCATGGGCAGATGGCGCCCGTGGTCCATCGACCCCTGCGAGCTCTCCAGCGTGACACTCAGCACCACGACGATGGCCAGGTAGGCCGCGCCGAACGGCGCGGTCGCCGCGATGACGAACAGCACGCCGGCCGGGGCCAGGCCCACCCGCAGAGCGGCGTAGATCCGCCCATCGAGACCGGACAGATCGATCAGGCGGGCCAGTCCCACGGGCCGCGTGGGTCCTTGGCGGGGTGGAGCGCTCGGGATCATCCGCACCAGCACGAGGAACAGCAGGCCGCGCATGATCGCCAGCTCGTAGGTGGCCCAGTCGGGCGGATCGAAGATCACCGGGCGTCGGCCACCAGTTGCTCGCGGTACTCCAGGCCCTCCGGGCCGGCACTGATGTGTACCCGGATGACCCGCACGGGCCGGGCGTCGCCGCCCTCCAGGGAGCGCAGCGTCGCGACGAACCGCCGGCCGGCAGCCTGCATTTCGGTGGAGCTGGCATTGACCGGTGCGCCGGGTCGACCGGTGAGCTCGATGAGCTCGGTGGCGAACCGCTTTCGCACGGCGTTGCTGGTGATGCCGAAGCGGTCCTTGGGTCGAATCGCCTGCCCGTCCTGGTCTTCGAGGCGGATGAGCCAGTTGTCGGGGCTGGGTCGGGCGAACATGGGGTACTGGGAGAAGGGGATGTTCTCGGGGCCACCGACCAACAGGTTGAGCGCGGCCACCGCCAAGAAGACGGGAATGGCCACCGCGCCGAGCAGGAGCGCCAGTGTCACCAGTCCCACGAGGGGATAGGTCACTCGCATGATCCGCCGGCGGAGCTGGTCCCAGCCCGGCTGTGTCGGTCGGCGCCACACGAGGGGAGCGATCACCGACGCGGCGATGAGCGCCCCCACCATTCCCACGCCGGCGACGGTGCTGATGTCCTCCACCGGTTCCTCCTGCGGTGTCGGGGCGGGCCGATCCAGTGTGGCCGAGGCGACACCGGGCCGCCGGTTCCTCGCACCGAAACTTGTCGGTGGGGGTCGGTACGATGCGGCGTGTGAAGCCCTTCAAGGTGATCAGCGACTTCCAGCCGGCCGGCCATCAACCCCAAGCCATCGACAAGCTGTCCCAGGGCCTGGATCGGGGCGATCGCTTCCAGACGTTGCTGGGCATCACCGGGTCGGGCAAGAGCGCCACCATCGCCTGGACCATCGAGCGCGTGCAGCGGCCCACGCTGGTGATCGCACCCAACAAGTCGCTGGCCGCGCAGTTGGCCAACGAGCTGCGAGAGTTCTTCCCCGAGAACCGCGTCGAGTACTTCGTGTCGTACTACGACTACTACCAGCCGGAGGCCTACATGCCCTCCAGCGACACCTACATCGAGAAGGACTCGTCGGTCAACGACGAGATCGACCGTCTGCGGCACTCGGCCACGTCGGCGTTGCTCACCCGCCGTGACACCATCGTGGTGGCTTCGGTCTCGTGCATCTACGGCCTCGGGTCACCCGAGGAGTACCAGGCCAATCTGCTGGTGCTGCGGGTCGGCGAAGAGCGCGACCAACGCGACATCCTGCGCCAACTGGTCGACATGCAGTACGAGCGCAACGACATGAACCTCACCCGGGGCAAGTTCCGGGTGAAAGGCGACACCATCGAGCTCCATCCGGCCTACGACGAGCGGGCCGTGCGCATCGGGCTGTTCGGCGACGAGGTCGAGCAGATCACCTATGTCGACCCCCTCACCGGTGAGCGCATCGAGACGGCCGACGAGCTGGTGGTGTTCGCCGCCACCCACTACGTGGCCGGCGACGAGCGCCTGGCCCGGGCCATCCAGGGCATCGAGGTGGAGCTCCAGGATCAGCTGGCCGACTTCGAGGAGGCGGGCAAGCTGCTCGAGGCCCAGCGGCTGCGCATGCGCACCCAGTACGACCTGGAGATGATGCAGGAGCTGGGCTACTGCAACGGCATCGAGAACTATTCGATGCACATCGACGGGCGCCAACCCGGCGAGCGGCCGTTCACGCTGCTCGACTACTTCCCCGACGATTTCGTGGTGGTGCTCGACGAGTCCCATGTGGCCGTCCCCCAGCTGCACGGCCAGTACGAGGGCGACCGGTCCCGCAAGGGCACGCTCATCGACCACGGCTTCCGCCTGCCGTCGGCGGCCGACAACCGGCCGTTGCGGTTCGAGGAGTTCATGAACACGGTCGGTCAGGTCGTGTTCCTGTCGGCCACGCCGGGGGCGTTCGAGCTCGAGCACAGCGATCAGGTGGTCGAGCAGATCATCCGCCCCACCGGCCTGGTCGATCCCGAGATCATCGTCAAGCCCACCAAGGGCCAGATCGACGATCTGCTGGAGGGCATCAATCAGCGGGTCAGCGCCGAGCAGCGGGTGTTGGTCACCACGCTCACCAAGAAGATGGCCGAGGACCTCACCGACTATCTGCTCGAGCTGGGGGTCAAGGTCCGCTATCTGCACAGCGAGGTGGACACGGTCCAGCGCATCGAGATCCTGCGGGACCTTCGGCTGGGCGAGTTCGACGTGCTGGTGGGCATCAACCTGTTGCGGGAGGGGCTCGACCTGCCGGAGGTGTCGCTGGTGGCCATCCTCGATGCCGACAAGGAAGGGTTCCTGCGCAGCGAGACCTCGCTCATCCAGACCATCGGCCGAGCGGCCCGCAACGTCGACGGCCAGGTGGTGATGTACGCCGACCAGGTCACCGACTCCATGCAGCGGGCCATCTCCGAGACGATGCGTCGGCGTCAGCTGCAGTTGGCCTACAACGAAGAGCACGGCATCGACCCGCAGACCATCCGCAAAGCGGTCACCAACATCCTGAACATGATCCGACCCGACGAGGGTGCCCCCATTCCCGGGCAGGGCAAGCGCCGGGACCGGCCGGGCCAGAAGCGCCTGGTCGAGGATCTCGACGGCCTGCCCCACGAAGAGCTCGAGCGGCTGATCCGTTCGCTCACCGATGAGATGCACGATGCCGCCGGCGGACTGCAGTTCGAGTACGCGGCCCGCCTGCGCGACGAGATCAAGGAGCTCAAGCGCGAACTGCGGGAGATGGTGGGCTGATCGCACCCGGTCGATCACTCGGGGCCGGGCGTCGGGTGACGACTTCACAGGTGGGGGAGCGGCGCCGATAGGACCTCGTGCAGGTTCTCGACGCGCCGGCGTCCGACTCGTTCGTCGATCGCGCCCGTTCGGCACCCCTGTGGGCCCACGGCGTGGCGTTGCTGGTGGTACTCCTGGCCCTGATCCCGGTCGTGGGGACCGAGTCGGTGTTCTCGGCCGACGAGGGGGCGGCCATCATCCAGGCGCGACGGGTGGCCGAGTCCGGAACCTGGGTCGGCGCCCACCCGCTGCCGCAACTCGACCCCGAGGTTGCCGGGTACCCGATCCATCTGGCCGTGGAGACCGGAGAAGGCTTCCACGAGCTGACCCGCCACCCTCTCTACGTCGAGATGCTGGTGGTGGCATGGGACGGTGGGCTGGCCGCTCTCATGGCCGTCTCGATCGTGGGCACCGCGCTGGCGGCCCTACTGGCTGGTGCCCTCGCCGGACGGTTGGACGAACGTCTCGGCCGGCCGACCCTGTGGGCCGTCGGGCTGGCCAGCCCATTGGTGTTCGACAGCTATCTGGTCATCGCCCACACCCTGGGCGCGGCGCTGGCTGCGGCTGCCGCCTGGTTCCTGATCGGGCGGGACCCCCGTTGGTGGCTGCCCGCGGGGGCAATCAGTGTGGCCGGGCTGTCGATGATCCGCAGCGAGGGGGTGCTCCTCGGGTTGTCGCTGGGCGCCGTGTTGTTCGTGATGGGCGCGGCCCGCCGCGACGGTGACCGGCTGCGCGCCGGCGTGGTGGCCGGCGTGAGCGCCGTGGCCGGATACCTGCTCGACGACTGGTGGACCGAGTCTCTCAAGGCCGACAGCATCGGCACGGCCGGTGCGAGCGCCGAGCGCTTCCAAGGTGGGCTGCACGGCCGGTTCGAGGGGTTCAAGCGCACCTGGCTGTGGATCGACTCCCGGGGCATGGGCCCGGGCGACGAGCTGATCCTGTTGGCCATCGTCCTCGCCGTCATGGCCGCCATCGCCGTGCGGATCGGGGCCACCGCCCGGGTCATCACCGGGCTGAGCGCGGCGTCCGTGGTGCTTTTGGCCCTGCGGGTGCTGGCCGAGCCGCACGCCATCGTCCCCGGGCTGGTGTTCGCCTTTCCCCTCCTGCTCATCGGCCTGGCCCTGCTACGGCCCCACCACCTCCGCCTCGGCGATGGTCGGGGCCAGGAGCTGCTGGCGGCCGCGGCCCTGTTCGCCGTGGTGGTGTTGGCCACCCAGTACAGCGTCGGGGGTACCACCGAGTGGGGTGGGCGCTACTTCGCCCTGGCCCTACCGCTGATCACGCCGCTGCTGGTCGCGGCCGTCCTCGACGGCGCCGTCTCGTTGGATCGAGTGGTGGCGCGGCGTTGGCTGGGAGCCGTCGTGGCACTCTCGTTGTTGGTGCCCGTATTGGGTGTCCTGGGCCTGCGTCGTTCCAAGGCACGTACCGCCGAGCTGGTCACCGCCGTCGAGGCGGCCACCGTCGCCGCCGGTGCCGACACCGTGGTGGTCACATCGATGGGTCCGGTCGGTCGCTGGTCCTGGCCCATCGTGGAGGACCGACCCTGGGCCCTGGTCGAGCCCGATCGATTCGACGACCTGGCCGGCGAGCTCGAGCGAGCCGGGGTCTCCCGGGTGGTGCACGTGTCGTTCCTCGACGACGGCACCGAGTCCGATGCCTTGGCCCGCCACTACGAACGAGGTCCGACGTTCCGGCCGTCGTTCGACGACCGCTGGGCCGCGGTCGTGTACGAATGACGGCCACCGCGCTCGACCCGTCAGGTGCCCGCACCCGGAGGGCGCAGCGGTACGGCCCCGCGCCCCACTTGGTGCTCTATGCCCTGATCGCGCTCGGTGTGCTGCTCGCGGCCCCGCTGACCAGCGCCTTCTCGTCCGACGACGGGGCGTACGGCGTACAGGTCCGGGTCCTCTCCGAGGCCGATTCGTGGGTGTTGCCCCGGCCCGTGGCCGTCGTCCCGGTCGAGAACGAGGGCATGGTCAATGGGCTTCGCACCGTCGCCGGGCCGGTGCCCTACAGCGGGCATCCGCTGTACGTGAAACTGCTACAGACCTCGCGATCGATGTTCGGTGAGTCCTTCGGGATGCATTTGCCCGCGATCGCGGGAACCATCCTCACTCCACTGTTCGCCTGGCTGGCCGCCGGGCTCGTCGATCGCCGTCTGCGGGTCGGCGCGTTCTGGACGGCCGCCGTCTCGCCGGTCCTCGTGCATGGCTTGGGACTGTGGGCGCACGCCTTGGCGGCGACCCTGGCTGGCGTGGGAGTGGTGCTGGTATTGCGGATGCTGCATCGGAGCCCCCGGCTCACCGAGGTCGCTCTCCTGGCGCTCGCCTGCTCGCTCGGGGTGCTCCTCCGCAGCGAGATGACGATCTGGGCGCTTGCCGTCGCCGTTGTCGTCATCGTGGTTCGTCGTTCCCGCGGGGGCCTGTTCGCCGCGGCCACGGTGCTGGCCTGCTCGGTCGGGGCCCGCCTGCTGGAGCAGGCGACTCGCGAGCGGATCCTGCCGAGGCGGCTCGACGGGTCCATCGCCACCGAAGTCAGCCGGGGCTGGTTGGCCGATCGAGGAGCCGCGGCCTGGCACATCCTGGCCGGCCCCAGTCATCGGGGTGGCGTGGTGGGGTTGCTGGCCCTGGCCGGTGCTGTGCTGGTGCTCTATGGCGCCCTCCGCTGGCGACAGGCCGGATCACGCGTGGGTGCTCCGCTCATGGTCGCCGGCGCGTTGGCCATGGCCGCTCGCCTCGTCCTGGCCGACGGAGACCTGTCGACGGGCATCGTGGTGGCTTGGCCCGTGGCCTTCGCGGCGATCGTGCTGGGCTGGCGTGCTGACCGACCCTCCCGGGTCCTCGCCGCATTGACCGGGCTCTATCTGCTGGGCGTCCTGGCCACCCAGCATCCACAAGGGGGCGGGCTCGAGTGGGGCGGGCGTTACCTGGCACCGGTGGTCGTGGCCGTGTCCGTGCTGGCCGCAGGCGGGGTGGCCCGACTCTGGTGGAGCGGATGGGCCGGTCGGGGGGTGCTGGTGGCGGTGGCGCTGCTTCCCGTCGCCGCCGGTGTCACTGCGGCCAACGAGCTGCGCTCGCGCAACCATGACGTGGTGGCCTGGGTCATCACCGAGCCGGCCGAGGTGGTGATCACGGCCGAACCTGCCCTGCCGCGGATCGCATGGGCCACGGCGCCGCAGGTGGCCTGGTATCGCGCCGACGAGACCAACGTCGGCCCCTTGCTCGAACAACTGCACGCAGGCGCCGTGTCCTCCGTGCGGGTGCAGGGCATCGAGCAGGACGCGCTGGTCGGACACGGGTACCGGGTGGAAGCGGTCGCTGCCGGCCTGATCGACCTGCGACCGACGCGGTAGCGAGAATATCGGGTCCCGAACACTCGTTCGGGGAGGGCAATGTCGCTAGGCTGCCGCCGATGGCCGAGCAGTTGGTCGTGCGCGGAGCACGAGAGCACAACCTTCAGGACCTCGATCTCGATCTGCCCCGAGATCGCCTCATCGTGTTCACCGGCCTGTCCGGTTCGGGCAAGTCATCGCTGGCCTTCGACACCATCTATGCCGAGGGTCAACGGCGCTACGTCGAATCGTTGTCGGCTTACGCCCGGCAGTTCCTGGGCCAGATGGACAAACCCGATGTCGACTTCATCGAAGGGCTGTCGCCGGCCATCTCCATCGATCAGAAGTCGGCGTCGCGCAACCCACGCTCCACGGTGGGCACCATCACCGAGGTCTATGACTACCTCCGGCTGTTGTTCGCT
>JAOUEE010000008.1 GCA_029858875.1 Acidimicrobiia bacterium | reverse complement strand
GGCCACATCGAATCCGGCGTCGACGGCCAGGCCGGCCAGGAAACCTTCGCCGTCGGTGTTCTCCCCCCGCAGGCCGTCGGGCCGAGCGACCACGCAGTTGGCCGCATCGAGTACCGCCACTGCGTCCGAACGCGACTCGACGGCCCGGGCCACCTCGGTCTTGTGGGGCATGGTGACCGACAGTCCACCGATGCCGAGTTGGCGCATCGCGTCGAGGGCATCACCGGCGCGACCAGCCGGCACGTCGAAGGCCACGTACACCCAATCGAGATCGGTGGCGACGAAGGCCGCATTGTGGATGATGGGCGAGAGGGAATGGCGGACGGGGTCACCGATCACCGCCGCCAGCCGGGTGGCGCCGCTGATGGCGGGCATCAGCAGTAGCCGAGCTCGCGACAGCGCTCCACATTGGCCGCGTGCTGCTCGGCCGTCTCGGCGAAGGCGTGAGCCCCCTCCACCCCACCCTCGTCGGTGAGGGCGTAGAAGATCCAGGGGCCGTCCTCGGGTGCGAAGGCGGCACGCAACGCCGCTTCGCCCGGCGCCGAGATCGGCGTCGGGGGCAGGCCGATGTTGGCCGTGTTGCGGGTGTTGTAGGGAGACGGGTTCTCGAGGTCCTCGATGGTGAGTGGGTCCCCCGGCGTCTTGTCGACCGCGTAGCGCGTGCTGGCGTCGATTCCCAGGGCCTCGTTCCGCACGAGTCGGTTGTAGATCACGCGGGCGATCTTGGGACGATCGACATCGACGCGCGCCTCCTCCTCGATCAGGCTGGCGATGATCACCATGTCGTAGGGGGTCAGTCCCAGCTCCTGCGCCTCGGCCGGCAGTCCCCCGAACTCGGTCTGCAGGGCCTCGACCCGGCGATCCATCTCCTCGGCCATGCGCTGGAGCAGCTCGACCTCGTCGTCCTGGGCCTCCTCGGACACGTCGTACGTCGCGGGGAACAGCATCCCCTCCATGATGTGACGGAAGCCGGGAACGAGGAAGATCCGCTCGGTGTGGGTGTCGAACACGTCGGACACGACCAGCTGCGAGTTGATGGCGGCCCGGGACTCCTCGAGGTCGTAGTTGACGTTCTCGGCCACCATCTGCGACGTGATGTCGTCCGTGGTGAGCCCTTCGGGGATGCTGATCGTGAAGAACTCGACCGGAATCGGACCGCCGTTGAGCAGCTCGACCGCCTCGTCGAAGTCCATGTTCTCGTTCAGGAGGTACTTCCCGGCCTGGAAGTCGCCGCAATCGTCGCGTCGATTGCACCAGAACCGGAAGACCGTGGCGTTGGCGATGACGTCGTGCTCTCGCAGCGAGTCGGCGATCTGGTTGAGGGTCCAACCGTCCTCGACGGCGAACTCCACCTGATCACCCGGGTCACCGGCGGGGTGCACCTGCCGGTCGTACCAGGCGTCGACCCCACGCCAGACGAAGAGGGCCACGACCAACAGCACGCCTCCCGTGATCGCGGCTCGGCGCAGTGGCCCCGACCGTCGCGGCAGCGACACGTAGTCGCGCTCATCGAAGGTGCGGCCAGCTTCGGGGTCGTACCCCTCGGCCACCACGGGTTGGCGCAGCGGGGCCTTGGTTTCGGGAATGACCGCCTGCGCCGCCACCGCCTCGCGCTCCCACCCGACGGAGCCCTGCCGGGGAGCGATGTCCTCCCCGCCGCTCACCTCTGGCCCGTCGACGGCGATGGTGTCCTGGCCCAGGTCTTCACGTGTGACGAAGCGGCGTGACGATTCGGATTCGGGCGGGTCGTCGCTCATGGCGCGCTCCGTCGGTCGAGCCAAGCCTGGAGCATCACGGCTGCGGCGACCTGATCCACGACCCGGCGTCGCTCTCTCGCGTTCATGTCCTGCTCCATCAGCGCTCGCTCGGCGGTCACGGTCGTCAGCCGTTCATCGTAGGTCTCGACCGGCACACCGAGGGCGTCACCCAACTGCTCGGCTTCGGTCAGCATCTTGGCCGCGGCCGGCCCGATCGATCCATCGAGCGAGTAGGGCACGCCCACCACGACCAAGTCGACCTCCCATTCGTGCACCAGCCCGGCGATGGCCTGATGGTCGTCCGCGCGCCGCTTGCTCCGGGCGATGACCTGGAGCGGGGTGGCCAGTCTTCCCGCCGAATCGGACAGGGCCACCCCGATGCGCCGCTCTCCCAGGTCCAGCCCCAGGGCGCGGCCCGGTGGCCCGGTATCGGCATCGTCGTCGGCCACGTGCGTCAGCCGGCTGCGGCCCGGGCGGCCGCCAGCGCGCCGTCGACGCCGTCGGGGTTCTTCCCCCCGGCCGTGGCGATGTCGGCCGCCGGGCGGCCACCTCCCTGGATCAGCGTCTTGCCTTCGGCCAACAGGGCCCCGGCATCGAGTCCGGATTCTTCGGAGACCGCGGCGGCGAGCGCCGCTCCGCCACCATCGGGAGCGCCGCCCAGCACCACGGCATTGACCCCCGGCCGGTCACGCACGGCGACGGCCAGCTCGCGCAAGCCCGCCTGATCGAGACCATCGACACGGCCGACCACGAGGCCGTCGATCGCGCCGACCGCCAGGTCGTCGGCCTGCCCCAGGGCGACGGCCCGCTCGAGCTCGGCCACTCGCTTGCGCAGCTCCTTGATCTCGGCCATGCGCTTGTCGGAACCATCGAGCACCTCACCAGCCGGCACTCCGAGCCGGTCGGCAACACCGTCGAGGATCGCCTCGACCCCGCGCAGCCGCTCGACGGCACCGGTACCGGTGACGGCCTCGATGCGGCGCAGGTTGGAGCCGATCGAGGACTCGCCGATGATCTTGATGTTGCCGATGTCACCCAGAGACCGGACGTGGGTGCCGCCGCAGAGCTCGACCGAGTGGGCGCCGGCTTCGAGCACCCGAACCCGGTCCCCGTACTTGTCGCCGAAGAAGGCCAGCGCGCCTCGTTGCTGAGCCTCCTCCATGGAGGTCTCGACGTGGATGCACGCCGCATTGGTGAGGACTTCGGCGTTGGCCAGATCCTCGATGGCGGCGATCTGGTCGGGCCGCACCGCCTCGAAGTGACTGAAGTCGAACCGGAGGCGGTCGGGACCGACCCAGGAGCCCTGCTGCTTCACGTGATCGCCCAGCACCTCCCGCAGGGCCCAGTGCAGGATGTGGGTGGCCGTGTGATTGCGACGGATCGCCTGACGTCGATCGTCGTCGATGGTGGCCGTCACCGCATCGCCCACGTCGAGCCGGCCGTCAACCGCAGCCACGTGGTGCAGATGGATACCGGCGACCCCGAAGGTGGTGTCGTCGACCCGGACCCGTCCGTTGGGGCCGATGATCTCGCCGGTGTCGCCCACCTGGCCTCCGGACTCGGCATAGAACGGCGTCTGATCCAGCACCACCGACGAACCATCGGAGTGGAGCACCACCGCCGGCGCACTGTTGCGCTCGCGACCCACGAACTCGGTGTCACCGCTGGCCTGGTGGATCTCACGCAAGGCCGCCGTGTCGACCGGACCCGTGGCCGCCTTGGCCGCCTGGTCGGCCTGGGCCCGCGAACGTTGTTCGCCCATGGCGGCCTCGAAGCCCTCCAGGTCGACCGGCACGCCGCGCTCGGCGGTGATCTCCTGGGTCACCTCGAGTGGGAAGCCATACGTGTCGTGGAGCTGGAAGGCCACCGCCCCCGGGAGGGCGCCACCGGACTCGATGTCCTCCAGCTCGGCATCGAGCAGCTTCGACCCCGATGCGAGGGTCCGGCGGAAGCCGATCTCCTCGCGCTCGACCACCTCGTGGATGACCTCGCGATTGTCCACCAGCTCGGGGTAGGGCTCGCCCAGCAGGTCGACGACGGTATCCACCAGGCCCGGCATCACCGGATGCTCGACACCCAACAGGTATGCGTGGCGGATGGCCCGTCGGAGGATCCGACGCAGGACGTAACCCCGCTCCTCGTTGGATGGGAACACCCCGTCGCTGATGAGCATCGTGCTCGATCGGGCGTGATCGGCCAGGATTCGCAACGAGACATCCGAGCGGGCGTCGTCACCGTCGCGCACCCTCGTGAGCGACCCGGCCGAGCGCAGCAAGGCCTGGAACTCGTCGGTGGCCCAGACCGAGTCATGGCCGTCGAGCACGCTGAGGACCCGCTCGAGCCCCGCGCCGGTGTCGATGCTGGGCTTCGGGAGCGGGACCTGTGTGCCATCGGCCTGCTGATCGAACTGCATGAAGACGAGGTTCCAGAACTCGAGGAACCGCTCTTCGCCGCCGTGAGCCGGACCGCCGCCGTCGCCGAACTCCGGCCCTCGATCGAAGAAGACCTCAGAGCTCGGTCCGTTGGGGCCGGTGTCGGCCATGCGCCACCAGTTGTCGTCGTCGAGGCGCTGGATGCGATCGGCCGGCACCCCGACGCCGTCGCGCCAGATGTCGGCCGCGTCGTCATCGGTGAGGTGGACCGTGACCCACAGACGCTCGGGGTCGAAGCCGAGCACGTCGGTGACCAACTCCCACGCGTAGGCGATGGCCTCCTCCTTGAAATAGTCGCCGAAGCTGAAGTTGCCCAGCATCTCGAAGAAGGTGAGGTGTCGCGACGTGCGACCCACCTCGTCGAGATCGTTGTGCTTGCCGCCGGCCCGGACCACCTTCTGGACGCTGACGGCACGCGGGTACGGCGGCGCCTCCTCACCCAGGAAGTACGGCTTGAACGGCACCATCCCGGAGTTGGTGAACAGCAAGGAGGGGTCATGGGGAATGAGGCTGGCCGACGGCACCAGGGTGTGATCGCGAGCGACGAAGAAGTCGGTGAAGGTGCGGCGGAGCTCGTTGGCTTCCATCAGCAGCGGTGCTCGACGAGGATCATGGCCGGCCAAGCCTAACGAGGACCCATGGCGATCGACGGGAGCTTTGCACCGATGCGTCGGACGATTCCGGGGCGGCCTCGAGGGTCAGGCCGAGCGACGACCGAGCCGGGCCCGCGACAGCCACTCGTTTCGCTCGCGTAGGTCGACGGTGTTGGTGGCCGGATCGTCGGTGCGCCGGGATTCGCGCACCACGGCCCGCACCTCGGTGGCGATGACCTTGGCTCGATCGGCGGCCGCACGACTGCGTGCCGCCGCCTCGCTGCGCACCTTCTCGGGCGCATTCTCGACTGCTCGTCGAACCTTGCGCTGCACGTAGATGGAGCTGGACAGCCCCAACCCGTATCCCACTCCCGTCCAGATCACTCGTTTGAACATCTTCACAACCCCTCGGCGGCCTGCCCGTTCATTGTGGCGCGTCCGGGCCGGGATGTGACGTCTCGTTCCGACGAGCACGCCATTGGCCGGCTCGGTGGGCCTCCTCGCCGTGGTTCGACGGCTCGTAGTAGACCTGCCCCTCGAGCTCGACCGGGCGATGGCCCTGGGCCACCCAACCATCGGGATGATCGTGGGGATACTCGTAGCCGCCACCATGGCCCAGGTCGGCGGCGCCGCGATAGTGGGCGTCGCGCAGGTGCATGGGCACCGAGCCGTGGCTGGCGGGGCGCCGAGCCGCCTCGTAGGCCCGTTCGAGGGCGATGGTGACCCGGTTGGACTTGGGAGAAAGCGCCAGATGGACCACGGCCTGGGCCAGGTTGAGCTGTGCCTCGGGCAGTCCGACGAACTCGACGGCCCGCGCCGCGGCGTCGGCCACCAGCAGCGCCTGTGGATCGGCCATCCCCACATCCTCGGAGGCCAGGATCACCAGTCGACGGGCGATGAACCGTGCGTCCTCTCCCGCTTCGAGCATGCGAGCCAGCCAGTACAACCCGGCGTCGGCGTCGGAGCCGCGGATGCTCTTGATGAACGCGCTGATGATGTCGTAGTGCGCGTCGCGCCCGTAGGGCAGCGCCTTGGTGCCGAGGGCGGCTTCGGCATCGGCCGCGGTGACGGTCGGCGGTTGGTGACGGGCTCGGGCCAGAGTGACCGCCACCTCGAGGCTGGTGAGCACGTGGCGACCGTCGCCGGCTGCGTGGCTGACGAGATGCTCGATGGCATCGGTGTCGGCGTCGGCACCGAGCTCATCGAGCCCTCGGCGGAGCAGCTCGGCGACCGCATCGTCATCCAGGAGCTCGAGGCGGAACAACACCGAACGCGACAGCAACGGCGCATTCACCTCGAAGTACGGGTTCTCGGTGGTGGCCCCGATGAGCGTCAGCAGCCCGGACTCGACCGACGGCAACAGGGCGTCCTGTTGAGCCTTGTTGAAGCGGTGGACCTCGTCGAGGAACAAGATGGTGCCGACTTCGCGCTCTCCGAGACGCCGCTGAGCCTCCTCGGCCCGTAGCCGCACATCCTTCACCGACGCACTGGTGGCCGACAGCTCCTCGAAGTGGCGGGCCGTGACCCGAGCGATCACCCGGGCCAGTGTGGTCTTGCCGGTCCCCGGGGGCCCCCAGAGGATCACCGACGACAGCTCGTCCGCCTCGATCAGGGCCCGGAGTGGCCGCCCGGACCCGAGGAGGTGGTCCTGGCCCACGATGTCATCGAGGCGCAGGGGTCGGAGACGGGCCGCCAGCGGAGACCGGCCTTCGAGTCGTTCCGTCGCGGCCTGGGAGAACAGGTCGTCGGGCATGGGTCAGGCCGGGTCCCATCCCGCCGCCGCCAGCACCTCGCGTGTACCGGCCGCGATGCGCTCGGCCATCGACGCCGGACCGGCCGCGATCATGTCCCGATTGAACACCTCGGGGGCGATGTACGGATCGGCGCCGCTCGCCAGCACGGCGGACAGCAGGCCCACCAGATCCACCGCGCCTTCGCCCGGTACGAGTCGGTGCCTGAGGGTCTCGTCGAACAGCACGTCGATGACCGGGTCGGCCGGGGCGTCGTCGAGCTGCACGTAGACCACCCGACGGAGGTCGATGGGGTCGAGCTGGCCCAGGTCCGAACCGGTCGGCTGGCGGGCCCAGTGCCACGTGTCCAGGAGCAACCCGCACGCCGGGTGGTCGGCGGCGTCGAGCAGACGCTGGGCGTCGCCGATGCTGGCAACTGCGGTCCAGGGGAGGAACTCGAGGGCCACTTGCATGCCAAGGGCGCTGGCCCATTCGCCCACCCGTGCCAGCCCGGCCGCAGCGGCGCGGTGGTCGTCGATGGTGGGGTGCAACACCACGGCCACCATCACCTCGGGCGAGAAGGCCTCGGCGATCGGGGCCATGGCGGCCAGTTCCCGGTCGATGGCGTGCTCGTCGCCGGCGGCCCAGCCGGCCGCCATCTCGAGGGCCCCGACCGTGAGGCCCCGCTCACGGATCTCGTCAGCGGCTCGTGGGCCCAGCACGCCATCGTGCATCGCCCACCACGACAGTGAGTCGAAGCCAGCGCCAGCCGCGGCGTCGAGCGCTCGGCGAAGCTCGTCAGCGGTGCAGACGAGCGGGTCGGCCACCAATGTGGCCGGGCAGATACCGAGGCGGGGCATGCACTCGACGGTAGCCGAGCTCGTTCGGTCCGCCGGGCGTGGGACCCTCGCGACCGCACGGGCTCAGGATCGGGCCCTCGGTAGCCGATGGATTCCCATGCCTCGGATCATCGTCGTTCTCTACTGGCTGTGGCTCATCGGCGCCGCTGGCGTGTTGTGCTACCGCATCTACGCACGGCTCTCGGGCAAGCGCGCCCGGGTGCTCTCGTTCAGCCCACGCGACCGCGACGGCGAGGCCGCCAACTCCGAACCAACGGAGCTGATGTCGGCTGGCGTCGGTGCCAGCCCCGTACCGCACGCCAACGTCGCCGCAAGCTCTCGCGTCGATGCGACCGCGGCCGATGATCTCCAACCCTCGGTGCTGGCCGCCATGCGGGCCGACGGGAGCAAAGGAGCGGAGCCCGCGCCCTCGACCGCCACGTCCGGAGGGTTGTTCTCGGCGGGATCGGACGAGGTCCACCAGCCGGTTCCCCTGGGCCCGCTGGCTCCCTTGAGAGAGACGCTCCACGGCATCGAGATGCCCTGCGATCTGGTCCCGGTCACCGAGCTCGGGCCGCGAGCGGTTCGGGACTCGCACCGCGAACGGCTGGTGCTCGCGACCACCACCAGCGGGGCGGGCGAGGTGGCGGCGCGCCTCGTGGACGAGCTCCAACGGCTGGATCTGACGATTTCGGCCACCAGCCCGCAGACCTGCGTGGCCCGTCGCGCCGATCACGCGGTGGAGGTGCGGGTGCACGAGTTCCCCGACCGCCTGATCGAGAACGGTGCACCTTCGTTTCCGGCCGCCCCCACCGGTGCGGTGGTCGTGGAGTTCCTGGCGGCCTGAGCTCGGCTCGATCAGTCGCGGGGCAGGACTCGCAGGCCGAGCTCGCGCAGATGCTGCTCGTCGATGGGGTTGGGGGCTCCGGTGAGCGGATCGGCGCCCGATTGGGTCTTCGGATAGGCGATCACCTCGCGGATGTTCTCTTCGCCGGCCAGCAGCGCGGTCAACCGATCGATGCCGAAGGCGAACCCGGCGTGGGGCGGCGCGCCGAAGCGGAACGCTTCCAGAAGGAAGCCGAACTTGGCCTGCGCTTCCTCGACCCCGATCCCGAGCAGGTCGAAGATCTTGGACTGGATGTCTCCTCGGTGGATCCGCACCGAGCCCGATCCCAGCTCCCAACCGTTGAGCACCAGGTCGTAGGCCTGTGACCGCACGGCCAGCAGGTCGGTCCCGCTGGTGGTCTCCAGCAGCTCCAGGTCATCGGGATGGGGCATGGTGAAGGGGTGATGGGCCGGGATGGGTCGACCGCCGTCGTCGATCGCCTCGAACAGGGGGAACTCGGTGACCCAGAGGAAGTGGAGCCCTCCCTGGGTGACCGGCGGACGCCCCAACTCGGTGCGCAGTCGACCCAGCAGCGATCTGACCGTGGCCCGCTCGTCGGCGACCAACAGGAGCAGGTCGCCCGGCTGGGCATCGAATGTCTCGACCAGCGAGCGCAGCTCGGCCTCGCGGCAGAACTTGGCCACCGGGGACGACAACGTGGCGTCCGCCTCGACCTTCATCCACACCAGGCCCTTTCCCCCCCAGCCCTTGACGTCATCGGTCAGCGAGTCGAGTCGGTTCCGGCCCAGCTCGGCCCCCCCGTCGACCTTGATGCCCTTGATGCAGTCCGCCTTGAACGCGTTGAACTCGGTGTCGGCGAAGATGTCGGTGAGCTCGACCAGCTCCATGCCGAATCGCACATCGGGCTTGTCGCTGCCGAAGCGCTCCATCGCCTCGAGCCACGTCATCGTGGGGATGGGTCCGGGTCGGGTGCCCACCACCGCCTCGACGGCGGCGCGTACCGCCTCGTTGATGAAACAGAAGACATCCTCCTGATCGGCGAAGGAAGCCTCGGCATCGAGCTGCATGAACTCGAACTGGCGATCGGCGCGAAGGTCCTCGTCGCGCAGGCAGCGGGCGATCTGGTAATAGCGGTCGAAACCCCCCACCATGCAAAGCTGCTTGAAGAGCTGTGGGCTCTGGGGCAGTGCGTAGAACGCACCCGGCTCCTTGCGACTGGGCACGACGAAGTCGCGCGCCCCTTCCGGCGTGCTGGCCATCAGCATCGGGGTCTCGATCTCCACGAACCCCTGAGACTCCATGGCCCCGCGGATGGCGCTGTTCACCTGGGCCCGGATGCGGAGGTTCCGCTGCATCCGGGGCTTGCGCAGGTCCACATAGCGATGACGCAGGCGAATCGTCTCGTCGACCTCGGTGCGCTCGTGCAGCGGGAACGGCGGCGGCTCGGCCTCGGCCAGCACCTCCACTCGGCAGTCCTTCACCTCCACCTCGCCGGTGGCGAGGTCGGCGTTGACGGCTCCCTCCAGCCGGCGCTGCACGGTGCCGGTGACGCGCAACACGTACTCGCTGCGCAGATCTCGTCCGCCGTCGACGACGCACTGCACGATGCCCGTGTGATCGCGCAGATCCACGAAAGCCAGGTGCTCACTGTGCTCCCGGCGCCGGTCGACCCAGCCACACAGGGACACCTCGCGGCCGACATCGGCGATCCGCAGCGTGCCGCAGTGGTCGGTGCGCATCGACGTGGCGTCGGAAAGGGGTTTATCGGTCACGGTTCTCCGTTCGTCGCTGGGCGAGCCAGCAGTCGTTCGACGAGCGCCCGACGCTCGATGGTGGTCTGGCCCTGGTCGCCACGGAGGTCGCGCAGGGTGACGACACCCTGCGCCAGTTCCTCATCGCCGATGAGCACGGCCCAGGCGGCGCCCGAACGGTCGGCCAGCTTCATCTGGGCCTTCATCGAGCGCTGATCGAACCCCCGGTCGGCGCGGATGCCGTGCTGGCGGAGCTGGTCGGCCAGAGCCGACGCCTCGGCTCCTCCGGTGACGTCGACGACGAACACCTGGGGGCTGTTGTCGGGAGCGGTGAAGGCACCCTCGGCGTCGCAGGCGAGCAGCATGCGCTCGACGCCGAGGGCGAAACCCACGCCAGGGGTGGGTGGACCGCCCAGCTGCTCGGCCAGACCGTCGTACCGGCCTCCGCCGCCAATGGCGTTCTGGGCACTGTCGAGCGCGTCGGCGGCGAACTCGAACGTGGTGCGCTGGTAGTAGTCGAGCCCTCGCACCAGTCGGGGCGACAGCCGATAGGGGATGGCCAACGCCTCGAGCCCCTGGGTGACCGCCTCGAAGTGAGCCGCAACCTCGTCGGTGAGGTGGTCGGCCATCGAGGGTGCCGCGTCGATGATCTCCTGGTCGGGGGGGCGCTTGGAATCGAGCACCCGCAGCGGGTTGACCTCGAGCGTGGCCCGGCTCTGCTCGGTGAGATCGGCGGACCGTTCATGCAGATAGGAGGAGAGCGCCTCGAGATACGCCGGTCGGCACGTCGGATCGCCCAGGCTGTTCATCAGCAGCGATACCCGGGTCAGCCCGATGGCTTCGTAGAAACGCCAGGCCAACGCGATGATCTCGACGTCGGCATGGGGATCGTCGGTACCCAGGATCTCGGCCCCCACCTGGGTGAACTGCCGGTAGCGGCCGGCCTGGGGCTTCTCGTAGCGGAACTGTGGGCCCTCGTACCACGCTCGCCAGGGCGTGGGCGGGCGGTGCTGGACGAAGGCGCGAACCACCGAGGCGGTGAGCTCGGGCCGCAACGCCAGCCGGCGACCGTCCTTGTCCTCGAAGGCGTACATCTCCTTGCTGACCAACTCGGTGGCCTCACCGATCCGCTCGAAGACACCCAGCTCCTCGAAGATCGGGGTGACGACCTGACCGAATCCGGCCCCGATGGCGCGTTCGGCGAAGCAGGCGATCAACGCCCGCTGACGTTCGGACTCGGGTGCGAGGACATCTCGGGTGCCCTTGGGCGCCTGGAAGAGGGGGGTGGCCACAGCCAGCCAGGCTACCGGTGGCCGATTGGCGTCCCGTGGCCAATTCCCGGCGGCCCTCGACCGGTGCACCCATCGGATTCGTGCTCTCTGCGCTCCCGCACGCCCACGAGCGGTGATGGCACGTTCACGAGAGCTCGGCATCACCAGTCGGCGAGGGGTGAGGCGATCGAGGTGGGCGCGGACAGCGGCGCACAGGGGTTCGGTACGCTGAGCCGATGCAAGGGGCCCGCGGGCGGCGGACATCGCCGATGGCGATTCGAGCTCGGGTCCTCGCCCACCCGTTGGTACTGGCGCTGCTCGGCCTCTGGGCGGTCAACGACCAGTTGCTCAAGGAGCTGGCACCCGGGCCGGTCACGGGGAAGCTGTCCGACATCGCCGGCCTCGTCGTGTTCCCGCTGCTGGTAGGCACCCTCTGGCCCGGCCCCCATCCCTGGCGGCTCGGTGCGGCGAGCACGGCCATCGGCTTCGCCGCGGTCAACCTGTCGCCGTTCGTGGCCACCTCGGCCGACGACCTGCTGAGTGCACTCGTCGGACCGAGCACACTCACGCCCGACCCCACCGATCTCGTGTTTCTACCCTGCGTGCTGGTGGCCCTCGGCGTGGCCCGTCGACCGCCGAGCCGGCGATGGGCGTCCGGGGTGGGCCGGCTGGCGTTGGTGGCCGGCCTGGCCACGACCGTCGCCACCAGCCGCATCGACGAGGGCACGCCGCACGTGCTCGGCGTCGAGGGCGCCACCAACGGCGTGGCCATCGGCATCAGTCCCCTGCGCGATGACGTGGAGCCACCGGGTTGCACCGATGTCTGGACCAGCGCCGACGGCCGACAGTGGGTGCGTCAACCCGCCCGCAGCAACTGCCCGCGAGAACCCCGGCGGCCCGCCACTCCCCCGCCGCCGGTCAGCGCCCACCGGGCGTGCATGGCCGACGGCCTGCGGTGCTTTCGCACCAGCGATCTGGTGGTGCAACGTTCTCTCGACGGCGGGGACACCTGGGTCGCCGCCTGGCGCTGGCCCACCGACCGTGCCCGCTTCGACGGCCGCTGGTGTCCGCTCGGGTGCGCCTACGAGAACCGCGGACCTCACGCCATCGCCGTCGCCACGTTGAGCCGGGTCGAAACGGTGGTGGTGGCGATGGGCCACGAGGGCGTGCTGCTCTCGACCGATGGAGTCGTCTGGGAGCCCGTGGCGCCCGGCCCCACCGGCGACGCGACCTCGCTCACCGGTGAGGGGCCCCTCTTCCCCGAGCACGTGGTCGTCGTGGCCCTTGCCGGCGTCCTGTTGGCGGCCACCCTGCAACTCGGCCGGCTCCCCGAAGCGCTACGTCGCCGACTCCCGCCCGATCATCCCGCCCGACGTCGACATCGGTGGTGGTTGGCCGGGTGGGCGCTGGCGGTGCTCACGGCGGCGGTGATCGGCGGGGGCGCCGCCTTCTGGCGATTCAGCGAGGGCACGATCTGGCACTGGCACGACGCCTTGCGCACCACGCTGTTCGTGCTGGCGATCACGGCCGTCGTCGGGCTGGGTGTCGCCTACCTCGGCCGCCGGGCCACGATGCGCCTGCTCCGGTCCTAGGCAGCGCCTGCCTCACGACGCCGACGCACCACCTCATCGAGATGTCCGCTCGGGTCGAGCAGCTTGGGCCGAACCTCGGTGATCGAGGGCCGCCGCGGCGGCTCGCTGAACCCGAACCGACACGGCGGGTCCACGGGCGCCATCTGGCCCAGCGGCATGCCGTCGATCATCGCCACCGCCGAGACCAGCGGCGCCCACCACCGGGCCTGGTACCACTCCCGCACGCCCGTGGGTGATGTCCCGTAGGTCTCCACGCCCATCACCCGCCGGCCGATGGGCGCCTCGATCCGTCGGGTGAAGGCCCGTGGCCGTGGTCCCAACACCGGACTCCTCCGACCCGATTGCACGGCCACGGCCCGATCGGGGAGCGTGACCGACAGCGCCCGGGTCCGGCGATCCACCTCCAGCGGTCCCACGACGCAGCGGTCGAAGCCGTACACGGCGCTGATGAAGTCGACCGATCCTTCCGATTCGGCGAACAAGACCCGCTCGCCACCGGGGTGGGCCCACATCACGTCGACGAATGCGCCGATGGGCGAATCGTCCCAGTGGCCGATGACGACCCGGTGCCCCGATGCGAAGCCGACACCGACGATCCGGCCACGGAGAGTGAGGATCATGCGTCGTCGGTGGCGCACGGCCGGTCGGTCCTGGTCACCGGGCGAGCGTACCGTGTACCGCTCTCAGGCCGTGAAGCCCTCGCGGTATCCTCGGTCGATGCGCCGACCACGGCCGCTGGCCGTGACGGTCATCGCCCTTCTCGCTCTCGCCGGCTGTGGCTCGACGACCACCGATGGCGGCCAGAGTGCCTCGACCGCGCCCGCCACGACGGACCGCCCTCCGAGCCTCGACCAGCTCGTGACCGAGATTCCCTCGGCCGAGCTACGCACACTCGTCGGTGAAGCGGCCGGTCACGCCACCGATGCCGGGAGCTGCGTTGACACCGCATCGTGGATCGCGTCGGCCACCGCAGCGGCCGACCTCCTGAGAACGGCCGCCGCCGCCGTCGAGGCCGATCCCGACCCGTTGGGTGAGTGGCGCTACTCCGAGTCGGCCCAGCGCTTGGCCGACTCCATTCAGGAGCAACTCGTCGACGTGCCCTCGTGCCCTGGAGAGGTTGTCGACGACGTGCTGGCCGTGTCCGGGGAGGTGAGCGGCAGCATCGATGCGTTCCGAACAGCCACCACCCCCGGGCTACTCGGCATCGCCAGTGGATTCTGGCTGAACTTCGACTACCTGGGTCACACCATCGAAGCGCTGCGTCTGTCCGAAGCCGGGACACCCGTCGATGTGGTGCTCATCGGTGACTCGACGGTGAAGCGAGGATTCGACCCGCTGACCCTCAGCGACGCCACCGCACAGACGGTCTTGAACGCGTCCACCGATGGACAGCTGCCCACGATGTCGGGCCCGTGGCTCGACGAACTGACCGAGGTCGGGGTCCAGGCCGAAACGGTGGTGATCGGAGTCACCTCGTGGGGCGCCATCGTGCCGTGCGACGATGCCCGGACGACCCTGCTCACCGCCTACGACGACAGCCGGGCCCGGGCCTTCGCCGGACTGGCCGACTGGTCTGGGGTCCCCGATGCCGTCCGCACCATCGGCGAGCCCGAGACGGCCTACACCAGCCCCCTCCTGGACCGGTACCGCCGTTCGCACCCCGACGGTGGCCAGGGCCAGTTCCAGGACGCCGATGCGCTCCATGCCGACGCCGTCCAGGCCCAGGTCGCCTACCACACGCGCCTGTTCGCCGACCCCCGAGTGTGCGAGGACGCGGCATCGAGCTTCGAGACCGAGGTCACCGACCTGGTTGCCGCCGGCGAGCGCGTGATCATCGTCGCCATGCCGGTCAGCGAGGCCATGGCCGCGCTCCATCCTGACCGACGGGCCGGACACGATGCCTTGTTCGAGCGGTACCGCGAGACGGCCGACGCGGCCGGCGCCGAGTTCCTCGACCTGTCGACGGCCTTGAGCGAGGACCAGTTCCGGGATCCGGCCCATCCGGGTCCGGACGGACGGCGCGTCCTCACCGACGCGCTGGTGGCGGTACTCGGTTGATCAGGCGCCCTTGCCGGGGATCACCCGGTAGGCGTCGTACACATGGTCGAGATCCCGGACCTCTGACAGCACCCGCTGGAGCTGGCTCACGTCACCCAATTCCAGCTCGAATCGCATTCGGGTCACCCGATCACCGCCGGTCTGGCTCTCGGCGGCGAGGATGTTGAGGCGGTTGTCGCTCAGCACCCGGGTGATGTCGGCCAGCAGCCGCGACCGATCCAGGGCCTTGATCTCGATGGCCGTGAGGAACTGACCCGCGTGGTCCTCGATCCACTCGACGTCGATCAAGCGGTCGGCATGGCCTGACGCCAATTCCTGCGCATTGGCGCAATCGGTGCGATGGACCGAGACCCCACGGCCTCGGGTGACGAAGCCCATGATGAGATCGGGGGGCACCGGCGTGCAGCACTTGGACAGCCGCACCATGACATCGTCGAGTCCTTCGACGTGGACGCCGGTACCGCCCGGGGCCAGACGTCGCCGGCGGCCGATGGGCTGGGCCAGGTTCTCCTCGCGGTCGGGCAGCGTCGTCCGCAGGGCCCGCTCGACCCGTCCGGCCACCTGCTTGGCCGACACGTGCGACTCGCCCACGGCGGCGAACAGCGAGTCCAGATCGACGTAGTTCATGGCGTCGCTGACCTCGGCCAGCACCTCACCCCGCAGGATCTTGTGCACCGGCAACCCCGTGGACCGCAGGGCATCGACCAGCTTGTCGCGCCCCTCGTCGATGGTGTCGACCCGGCGCTCCCGGCTGTGCCATTGCTTGATCTTGTTGGCTGCCCGCTGCGTGGCCACGAACTGGAGCCAGTCGAGTGACGGCCCGGCATTGGCGACGTTCGAGGTGCTGATCTCGACGGTGTCCCCGGACTCGAGCTTGGTGTCGAGCGGCACCAGGCGGCCGTTGACCTTCGCCCCGGTGCACTGGTGGCCGACCTCGGTGTGCACCGCATAGGCGAAATCGACCGCCGTGGCCCCTTCGGGCAGCGCCTTGGCCAGGCCCTTGGGGGTGAAGACGAAGACCTCGTCGTCCTGTTCGAGGTCGACCTTCAGCGTGGCCATGAAGGCCGACGGGTCCTCGGTCTCGTGCTGCCACTCGGCGATCCGGTTGAGCCAGGCCAGCTCCTCGCTGGGCGACTTCGCCTTGTAGTCCCAGTGCGCGGCGACACCGAACTCGGCCCGATTGTGCATCTCGGTGGTTCGGATCTGGACCTCGACGGGGCGACCCTGCGGTCCGATCACGGTGGTGTGCAGCGACTGGTAGAGGTTGAACTTGGGCATGGCGATGTAGTCCTTGAACCGGCCCTGCACCGGCTTCCACGTGGCGTGGATGCAGCCCAGCGCTGCGTAGCAGTCGCGGACGCTGTCGACGATGACCCGGATGCCCACGAGGTCGAAGATCTCGTCGAATTCCCGCCCCTTGACCTGCATCTTCTCGTAGATCGAGTAGAGGTGCTTCGGTCGACCAGTGACGTCGGCGCCGATGCCCAGCTCGGAGAGGCGGGTCTGCACGTCGCCGATGACCTGGGTGAGGAACAGGTCTCGCTCGGGATCACGGACCGAGATCATCTGATCGATCTCGGCGTAGCGCTTGGGGAACGATGCCGCGAACGCCAGATCCTCGAGTTGCTGGCGGACCTCACCCATGCCCAGCCGATGGGCCAGCGGCGCGTAGATCTCGAGCGTCTCCTGCGAGGTGCGCTCCTGCTTGAAGTCCGGAAGGGCGGCGATGGTGCGCATGTTGTGCAGCCGGTCGGCCAGCTTGATGATCAGCACCCGCAGGTCCTTGGCCACCGCCACCATCATCTTGCGGATGGTGGCTGCCTGCTGGTGCTCCTTGGTGTCGAACTTGACCCGATCGAGCTTGGTGACACCATCGACGATGGAGGCAACCTCGGCGCCCAGCTCGTCGCGCAACATCTCGAGGGTGACGGCGGTGTCCTCGACCGCATCGTGTACCAGCGCAGCCGAGACGGTGACGTCGTCGCCGCCCTGCTCGGCGACGATGGTGGCCACGGCCACCGGGTGGTGGATGTAGGGCTCGCCGGACTTGCGGACCTGACCCTCGTGGGCGTCGTTGGCGATGCGAAAAGCGCGCGAGATCCGGTCCACCGGCTCGGAAGGATGATGCGTCCGGTAGGTGTCGAGCAGGCCACGCAGGTCCGAGGAGAGCTCCTCGGCATTGCGGCGCCAGGGCAGGACCCTGCTCATCGTCGACACGTCAGCCGCTCCTCGTCATGGGTAGGACAACACCACGTCGACCGGGATCTCGCCCAGGGCCTGCCGCCCGCCCAACGGCGCGATCTCGAGCAGGAACGAGCAGCCCACCACCGTGGCCCCGGCCCGCTCGAGCAGCGCAATGGTGGCTCCTGCCGTTCCGCCGGTGGCGAGCACGTCGTCGACGATCAGCACCCGCTCACCGGCCTCGACGGCATCGATGTGCAGTTCGAGCGAGTCGGTGCCGTACTCCAGGTCATAGGAGATCTCGATGGTGTCGTACGGCAGCTTGCCCGGCTTGCGGACGGGCACGAAACCCGCACCGAGCGGGGCCGCCATCGGGGCCCCCAGGATGAAGCCGCGACTCTCGATGCCCACCACCAGGTCGACGTCGGACCACGGCGCCGCCATCTGCTCGGCCACGGCGGCCAGCGTGCCCGGCACCGACAGCATCGGCGTGATGTCGCGGAACATGACCCCCGGCTCGGGATAGTCGGGGATGTCACGGATGAGCGCCTTGAGATCGTCAGCGGTCGGCATGGTTCCACGGTACCGCCACCGGCTCGCGCCGGACGTCAGCGCCGTCGCTTCTTGCGCGGCCGGGGCGGTATGACGCCCGACCCCGGCGCCGGCCGGCCGCTCGACTCCGGTGCGGTGCCGGCCGTCGGCGTGGGTCGGCGTGGGGCCGCGCCCAGCACGGCGTCGTCGGCGCTCACCCGGCGGGTCTGGCCGGCCTCACCGCGGGCGGCCAGCTTCTCGCGGATCTGGACGTAGGCCGGCTCGCGCTCCTTGAGCCGGGCCACCACGTCGGAGGCGACGACCACCGATGAGTAGCCCCCCACCACCAGCCCGACCAGGAGGGCGATGCCGAACTCCTGGAGGGTGACGGCGCCCAGGATGAGCGAGCCGACGACCAGCATCGACAGCACCGGGAGCACCGAGGTGAACGTGGCGTTGATGGAACGGGCCATCGTCTGGTTGAGGGCCAGGTTCATGATCTCGGTGTAGGTGTAGCGGCCGGTCGGCCCGACCCGGCGGGCCAACTCCCGCACCTTGTCGTAGACCACCATGGTGTCGTACAGGGAGTAGCCCATGATGGTGAGGAAGGCGATCACGGTGGCCGGCGTGACCTCGAACTGGAACACCGCGTACACGCCCACCGAGATCACGATGTCGTGCACCACGGCGGCCAGGGCACCCACCGCCATCTTCCACTCGAGGCGGATCGAGATGTAGACGGCGATCAGGACGAAGAACACCAGCAGGGCCCGGACGGCCTTGTCGGTGATCTCGTCTCCCCACGTGGGCCCGACGGTGCTGACCGACACGTCCTCGGGGGGCACCCCCACGGCTTCGGCCAACGTGTCACGCAGGCCCAGAACGGCGGTGCGCTCGTCGATGTCGGTGCGGACCCGGATGGTGTCGGTGCCCACGGTCTGGATGCGGGCGTCGGCCGCGCCGGCGCCGGACAGCGCGTCACGGATGTCGCCCACATCGGCGTCGGCCCGCACTTCGAGGCTGGTACCACCCTCGAAGTCGATGCCCAGGTTGAGCCCACGGACCACCAGCGCTCCCACGCTCACCAGCACCAGGACGGCCGAGACCACCAGGGCCTTGCGCCAGAAGCGGGGGAAGTCGATGTGGGTGTCCCCCCGGTAGAGGTCGCCGAACAGGCTCATGGCGAAACCGACCCTTCCTCTTCGACCACGCGGGGTGGGATCCCGAACCGGCCCGGGTGCTCGTCGAACGACTTCGAGCGGGTGAGGGCCAGCACCGCCGGCCTCATGAAGAAGTAGGTGGCCACCAGATCGAGGACCACCGACAGCCCGAGGAAGAAGGCGAATCCCCGAACGCCACCGACGGTGAGCAGATACAACACCGCCGCACCGATCAGCGAGGCGATGTCGGCCCAGAAGATGGTGGAGAAGGCCACCGGGAAGGCCCGATCGACGGCAGATCTCGGCGTTCGGCCATTGCGGACATCTTCCCGCAGGTGCTCGAAGTAGACGATGTTGGAGTCGACCGACACACCCACCGACACGATGAGACCGGTGACCCCGGCCAGCGTGAGGGCCAGTCCCTGGGTGGCTCCGAGCCAGGAGATGATGGTCCACAGCAGGGCGAAGCTGACGCCCAGGCTGGCCATGGCGACCACGCCCAACAGCCGGTAGTAGCCGATGATGAACAGCGACACGAGCAGCAGTCCGACGATGCCGGAGATGATGCCGGCGTTCAGCGAATCCTCACCGATGGTGGCCGACACCTGCTGTGTGGTCTGGATCTCGAGCTCGACGGGCAGGGCGCCGAACCGCAGCACGAGGGCCAGATCCTTGGCCTCGCGCTCGCTGAAGTTGCCGGTGATCTGCACCTGACCGCCGAACTCGGTGGCGTTGACGCTCGGGGACGACTGGACCACCCCGTCGAGGGCGATGCCGATCCGACCCGAGGGACACGTGGGGGCCTGGCCGAAGCACTCCTGCGCGAGCTCGTCGAAGGGTGCCGCACCCTGGTCGCCGCCCCGCAGGACCACATCGACCCGCCAGGCGCCGACGTCGAGCCGGGCCGTGGCATCGTCGACGACGATGCCGGTGAACGCGGTGGGCCCCATGAGCACGGCCGCCGCGAGACCGGACTCGTCGGCCGCCTCGGGTAGCACCACCGAGTCACAGACCAGATCGTCCTCGGGCGACGTGTAGCCGGCGTCGTTGAGCGGGGCGAAGCCACCGTCGGACCGGATCGCAATCCCGGCCTCGGCTCGCGGCGCGAAATCGGCCAGACACCGTTCGGCGCTGCCCAGCGAGGCGGCTGGATCGGCTTCGGGTTCCACCGGCTCGGCGGCAACGGTGGTACTGGGGCTGACCGGCCCGACCGCGCCGGCCGTGGTGGTCGGTGCGTCGGTGCCCGGCGTGGTGGGTGCGGCCGTGGTCGTCGAAGCGGTGGGCCCGGTGGTCGTCGGAACGGTTCCCGTCTGGCCCAGGGGCGCACGGCGCGGTCGCGGCACGGGTGCGGCGTCGCCCTGGTCCGCGCCGGCAGGCGCCGTGGTCGCGGGGCCGGTGGTCTCGGGCGCGGTGGTGGTCTCGGGGGCAGCGGTGGTCGAGGCGGAGGCCTCGGCGGTGGTGGTCGGCCCCGCAGGCGCACTGGTGGTGGTGGCGGCTGCCTCCAACTCGGCCAATGCCGCCTGGCCCTCCTCTGTCACCGGCACCACACCCATGTCCTGGATGACCGGCCGGAACCGGAGCTCGGCTGTCTGGCCCACCAGCTCGATGGCCCTTTCCTGGTCGTCGATGCCGGGAATCGACACCAGGATGTCGGACCCCTGGCGCGAGATCTCGGGCTCGGCCACGCCGAGGGCGTCGATACGCCGACGCATGATGGCGATGGCCTCGTCGAGGGTGTCGTCGTCGACGTCTTCTGCGGGTTGGAGCACCACCGACACCCCACCCTGGAGATCGAGCCCCAGCAGCGGTTCGTTGCCGGCCACGAACGTGTAGACCAAACCGGCGACCGCGATGGCGACGATACCGATCAGCGATGTCAGCTGGCCGCGTGTCATGTCAGCTGATGGGGCCCTGGTTCTCGGCGGCCTCTTCTTCGTCCTCGGTGTCGTCGGTTTCCTCGTCGGCGCGGACCACGTGCTCGATGGCGTCGCGCGCCACCTTCAGCTCGATGCCCTCACCGATGTCCAGATAGGCAATGGCGCCGTCGAGCTCGACCACTGTGGCGTAGATGCCGGCCGAGGTCATGACCTCCTCACCCTCTTGGATGGAGTTCAGCAACTCCTGCTTCTTCTTCGCCTTGCGCTGCTGGGGAACGATGAGGATCGCGTAGAACACGGCGACCATCACCAGGAGAACAACGAGTTGCATGACGTGAATCCTCGATCACCGCCGGCTACGAGGTGGCAGGCTATCCCCTCAGACCCCTCGGGCGTTGTTCATCCCCAGATGGCGTGCACGTCATCGCGAAAGGCGTCGAATCGACCCTCGACGATGGCCGTGCGCAGGTCGTCGACGAACCCCAACAGCCACCACAGGTTGTGCAGCGTCAACAGGCGCGGTGCCGTGGGCTCCTTCACCTGCAACAGGTGACGCAGGTAGCCCTTCGACCACCGGGCGACGGGACCGTCGGGCCGATCCGGCTCGATCGGCTCGGTGCTGGTCGCGAACTCGGCCCGGGTGAGGTTCAACCGGCCGGTACTGGTGAGCAGCGTGCCGTGGCGGGCCAAGCGGGTGGGGAGCACGCAATCGAACATGTCGACCCCGTTGGCCACCGCTTCGACGATGCCGGCCGGGTCGCCCAGGCCCATGAAGTAGCGGGGCTGATCCGCTGGCAGCCGATCGGTGACCGCCGCCAGTGCGGGCAGCATCTGGTCTCGCTCCTCGCCGACCGACAGACCGCCGATGGCGTAGCCGTCGAAACCGATGTCGCCGATCTCGTCGGCCGAGCGACGACGCAGGTCGAGATCGACGCCACCCTGCACGATGCCGAACTGGCTCTGGTGGGTGACGGTGTCGCCGGCCAGGAAGGCCGGGCGCGCCCGGCGGGCCCAGGCCGTCGTGCGCTGGACCGCCGATTCGATGACACGTTCGGGTGCCGGCAGCGGCGGGCACACATCCAGCGCCATCTGTATGTCGGCCCCGAGCCGAGCCTGGATGTGCACGGCTCGTTCGGGGGTGAGGCGGTGGGCGCCGCCGTCGTAGACCGACTTGAACGTGGCGCCGTCGTCGTCGACGGTGGGCTCCAGGCTGAAGATCTGATAGCCGCCGGAATCGGTGAGCATGTGACCGTGCCAGTCGGACATGCCGTGCAGTCCGCCCAGCGCGGCCACGGTGTCGGCGCCGGGTCGCAGCATCAGGTGGTAGGTGTTGGCCAGCACCACCTGGACACCGAGCATCTCCAGGTCGGCCGACGAAAGGTGCTTGACCGCTCCCCGAGTGCCCACGGGCATGAAGCACGGGGTGGTGAAGCTCCCCCGGGCGGTGGTGACGGTGCCGGCCCGGGCGATCCCGTCGGCGGCCTGGAGGGTGAACGTGGCCTTCATGGTCGCCCCACCGTATCGGCCCACCCCGGACCGAATTTGCGTCGGTTGGTCGCGATCAGCGCGACGAACTCACGCCAGATCGGTTGACGGGGGGATCAGGCGGAGACGTTGAGTTGGCGCACCAACTGGAGGCCGACCAGATCGAGGGGGACGCCGGTGATGGTGTTCTGGTGCCGGTCGTCGGCCAGGACGATGCGGCCGTCGTGGAGGGTCTCGATGGTGTCGACCTCGAACCACCCCTCGGTGTTGACGTCCTTCTTGTTGATCACGTCGCCCTTCTGGACGTCGAGGATGCGGATGTGCACGGTCTGCACCGCAGATCTGGTCATGCCCAGCCATCGACGCCCCCTCAGCCGGACCTGATCCGAAATCACGATCCGAAATTGCGTGGGTTGGTGCAAGCCAGCGCGACAGACTCACGCCAGATGGGTCCGGGGGATGCCCTGATCAGTCAGTCGAGGGTGAAGGTGACGCCGGCGTGAGCCGGGAGCCGTTCCAGGAGCGCCTCCCCCATGGCACTGGCCGGGGTCCAGAAGCCGCCCTCCGCCGCCAGGTCGTCCTGGGCCAGGCACAGGGCGCTCTCCGCCAGCATCTTCGAGGTGGATCCGTAGCCGGGGTCGCGGTCTCCTCTCACTCGGCCCCAGAGGGACTTGGCGACATCGGTGGGATGCTCGCCCCGCAACCGGATGTCGAAGTAGCCCTTCTCCTGCTTCTGGCGGCTGGGGCCCTCGCCGGGTTGCGGCAGCCGACCGGACACGACCTGGCGCAACCAGCCCTGTCCCATACCGACGTTCATGGCCGCCGTTCCGGCACTGGTGGCCAAGGCCTTGGCCAGTCCCACCGGCCCGTCACCCATGAGCATGGCCTCGTCGTAGGAGAAGTCCGAACCGTAGGCGTAGTCGAGCAACGCGTTGGACCGCCGGACGACCTTGGTGTTGATGCCGGCCATCACGAAGGGCGCCACCCACTCGCCGAAGTCCTCGTCCTTGAACGGTGAGGCGCGCTCGGGCCTGTCCCGTCCCGACTGCTCGCCCTTGGGATTGAGCGAGTACGGCTCGTACATCGCCCGCTCGACGTCGGGGTCCTTCTCGGCCTCCTCCATCATGGTGAGCATGCTGGCGATGGTGCCGCCGCTGGCCGCGCCGCTGAAGCCGGCCACTCGGAACTGCACCTTGGAGCAGGGCACGCCGTGACGGTCCTGCATCTCACGCTGCATGAAGAAGGTCCCCAGGTCCGACGGGATGCAGTCGAAGCCGCAGGTGAACACCAGCCGGGCACCGCTCTCGCGGGCCGTGTCCTGGTGGGCCTCGATCATGCGTCGCATCCAGTGCACCTCGCCGGTGAGGTCGCAGTAGTCGGTGCCGTTGCGGGCGCAGGCGGCCACCAGGCCGGACCCGTAGCGGGCATACGGACCCACGGTGGAGCACACGACGCGTGCTCGGCTGGTGAGATCGTCGAGGAATTCCTCGTCGTCGCTGTCACCGACCAACAGGTCCAGGCCGTCGGCGGACGGACCGACCAGCTCGCCGATCTCGTGGCGCACCGTCGTCAGCTTGTCGGGGTTCCGTCCGCCCAGCGCCCAGCGCACCTCATCGTCGACGCCCACCCGGCGCAGCAACTGCTCGGCCGTCAAGTGCCCGGTGAACCCCGTCGCGCCCCACAACACGATGCCGTACTCACGATCGGTAGCCATGTGCAGTCCTCACTGTCGTCGATGGCCCAGTCTGGCCTGTCGTTGGTGGCCAGTCTCGCCGATGTCTCGGGCTGATCGCCGCGGTCTGCAGTCCCGGGGGGCACCAGGTCGCCGTGGGGCGGAGACACCGATGGAGAACACGGTCCGGCCGCCGGACGGCGAGCAGGTCGATCATCGTCGGGCTCGTTCGGTGTCACCTCGGCGCGACGACGACCGACCGTCATCGCGTCGAGCGATCAGCATGGCGTCGCCGAAGCTGAGAAATCGATAGCCCTCGGCCAGGGCCTCGGTGTAGAGGTCGCGCCATCGCGGCCCGATGAATGCCTCGATCATCACCAACAACGTCGACCGAGGCAGGTGGAAGTTGGTGAGCAGAACGTCGACCACGCGGAACTCGAAGCCGGGCCGGATGAACAGATCGGTGCGTGCCTCCAGCTCACCCAGTGCCGCCGCGCTCTCCAATGCTCGAAGCGTGGTGGTGCCGACGACCACCACCCGATCGGCGGCCCGACAGGCGTCCCATGTGGCCGGTGGCACCCGATAGCGCTCGGTGTGCATGTGGTGGTCGTCGAGGTCGTCGACCATCACCGGTCGGAACGTGTCGAGACCCACATCGAGCTCCACGGTGGCCACTTCGGCCCCGGCGGCCCGACACCGATCGAGCAACTCGGCGGTGAAGTGCAGCCCGGCGGTGGGGGCGGCGGCCGATCCCGGATGGTGGGCGAACACCGTCTGATAGCGGTCGGGATCATCGAGCGAACGGGTGATGTAGGGCGGCAGCGGCATCTCGCCATGCACGGCCAGCACCTCGTCGATCGAGGCACCCTCCCACTCGAGCCGCACCAGGCGGGTACCGTCGGGGCGAGCCTGGCCGACCGTGACCTCGAGCCGGGGCCCCGGGGCTTCGGCACCCACACCGAGCACCGTACCCACCGTCACTCGGCGGCTGGGGCGCACCAACGCCACCCAGTGGTCTCCCATCGGCTCGAGCAGCAGCACCTCGACCGCTCCCCCGCTGGGCTTGCGTAGTCGCAGCCGCGCCGGCCGGACACGGGTGTCGTTCACCACCAACAGGTCGCCCGTGCCGACCAAATCGGGCAGGTCCCGCACGTGACGGTGCTGCGCCTGCCCGTCGGTGTCGACCAGCAGCCGGGCATCATCGCGCCGGTCCAGAGGCTGCTGGGCGATGGCGTGCTCGGGCAGTTCGTAGTCGAACTGGTCGATGCGCACGGGCTATTCGTCGAACAGCCCGGGAAGCACCTGGTCGTCGACGGTGGTGACCGGCGGGTCGAGCCCGAGGTGCTCCCATGCGGCCACGGTGGCCACCCGTCCCTTGGGGGTGCGCATCAGCAGGCCCTGCTGGATGAGGAACGGCTCGTAGACGTCTTCGACGGTCTCGGTGGGCTCACTGACGCTGATGGCCAACGTCTTGAGACCCACCGGCCCCCCGGCGAATCGCTCGCACAGTGAGCTGAGCAGTGACCGCGAGGGCTTGTCGAGCCCCCGGTCGTCGACACCGAAGAAGGCCAGGCCTTCGTGGGCGATGGCCAGGTCGATGATGCCGTCGCGCTCCACCTCGGCGAAATCGCGAACCTGACGCAGCAGACGATTGGCGATACGAGGCGTGCCCCTCGAGCGCCGGGCGATCTCGGCGGCTCCGTCGCTGTCGATGTCGACCTCGAGGATCACCGCCGCCCGCCGCACGATCTGGGCCAGCTCGTCGGGCTGGTAGTAGTCGAGACGGACATCGAGCCCGAAACGGTCCCGGAGCGGGCCGGTGATGAGACCGGTGCGGGTGGTGGCGCCGACCAAGGTGAAGGGGGCGACCGGCAGCCGGATGGATCGGGCGGCCGGACCCTTGCCCAACACGATGTCGAGCTGGAAGTCCTCCATGGCCGGGTAGAGCACCTCCTCGACGGCCCGAGACAGACGATGGATCTCGTCGATGAACAGCACATCGCCGGTCTCCAGTTGGTTGAGGATGGAGGCCAGGTCACCGGCCCGTTCGAGTGCTGGGCCCGACGTGACCAGCACGGCGGCCTGCATCTCGGTGGCCACGATGTGGGCCAACGTGGTCTTGCCCAGCCCGGGTGGGCCGGAGAACAACAGGTGGTCGGCGGCAGCGCCGCGGGCTCGGGCCGCCTTCAGCATGACCCCGAGCTTGGCCTTGAGGTCCTCCTGGCCGACGAAGTCGGCCAGGCTCCGGGGTCGGAGGCCGGGCTCGTCGACGACCTCGTCGACGACCTCGGGCGGGGTGGCTTCGGGTTCGAGGATCTGCTCGCGGGCCATGGCTAGCGCGGCACCGCCAGTCGCCTGAGGGCGTCGGAGATGAGCTCGGCCGGGTCACCATCGCCGGGCAGATCGGCCACGACGGCCCGGATCTCATCGGGGCTGTACCCCAGTCCGATCAGCGCCTCGCGGACATCGTGCAACACCGAACCCCCATTGCCGGCCGACGCGACTGTGTCGAGACTGCGCAGATCGACGTCGGGCAGATCGAGCTTGGACTTGAGCTCGACGAGCAGGCGCTGCGCGGTCTTCTTGCCCACACCTGGCACCAGACAGAGGGCATCGACATCGTCGTTGGCCAGCACCCGACGCAGCTCGACGGGCGGATGGGCGTCGAGGATGTCGAGGGCCAGCTTGGGACCGATGCCATGTGTGCTCAGCAGGATCTCGAAGGCACCGCGCTCGTCTCGGCTGGGAAACCCGTACAGCGCCTGTTCGGTCTCGCGGATGTGGTGGTGCACGTACAGGAAGGCCTCGTCGCCCAGGTCGCCCAGCGCGATGGAGGTAGCCGCGGTGACCGTGACGCGGTAGCCGACCCCCGCGCACTCGACCAACACCTCGCCGGTGGGATCACGATCGATGAGCCGACCCCGGAGTGAACCGATCATGACCGACCCCGACCGGCCACCGCGGCGAGGGTGGGGGCCTGGGCCAGATGGCACAGGGCAACGGCCAGCGCGTCGGCCACATCGACGGGTCGCAGCGGCTGGCCGATCTCGAGCAGTGCCTGCACCATGCGCTCCATCTGGTCCTTGGTGGCGCCGCCGTATCCGGCCACCGCCATCTTGATCTCGTTAGGCGAGTATTCGATCACATCACATCCAGCGGCGGCGGCTTCGGCCATCACGATGCCGCTGGCCTGGCCCACGCCCATCGCGGTCCGCACGTTGACCTGGAACAGCACTCGTTCGATGGCCACCACATCGGGACGGTGCTCGATGATGAGCGACCGCACCTCGGCCTGCAGCTCGGCCAGGCGCCGAGGAACGGGGTGCTCGGGCGCGGTGGTGATGACGCCGGCGACGACCGGTCGGGGCCGGCGGGATCGCTGCTCGACGCACCCGTAGCCACAGCGCGACAAACCGGGGTCGATGCCGAGAACGAACACGTGTACGACTCTACCGCTGCGTCGGGCCACTAGCGTGGAACCCCATGGCCGAGGAGCACACCGACGTCACCGATCACCGGCCGTCCCTCGTCCGGCGGCTTCGGGTCGGCCTGTCCAGCCGTGGCGGCAAGGCGCTGCTGGTGGGGCTCACGCTCGTCGTGGTGGTGCTGGTGGTGGCCTCGTTCCCGCTGTACATCGACCCCGATGTCGATGAACCCCGAGCGGTCGACGCCGTGGCCGTGCTGGCCGGAGGCGGCAATCGCGAAGACCCCGGTGTGAGCCTGGTCGAGCAGGGGTTCGCCGACGTGATCGTCTTCTCCGACCCGGGGCGTGGGTCGCTGCAGTTCACCGCCAACCAGTACTGCAACTCGCGCAACGCCCTGCGGGTTCCCCGCCACGTCGAACAGATCTGCTTCGACCCCTCGCCCGGCACCACCCAGGGCGAAGTGCGTCAGCTCGCCGAGCTGGCCACGGAGCGTAATTGGACCAGCCTGATGGTGGTGGCCTCCACCGACCAGGTGACTCGGGCCCGCCGCCTGCTGAAACGCTGTTGGGGTGGCGAGGTCGTGATGGTCGGCGTCGACCACGACCAGGCCATGCCCATCCGCGTGGCCTACGAGTGGGGAGCCGCCCTCAAGTCGTACACCATCAGTCGCGGCTGCTGAACGCCACCGACGCCTTACCGCAGCCTTCCTACAGCCGCGCCGGGTCGCTGCCGATGGAACCAGGTGTCCTCATCCGGTGAACTCACCGTGGCCGTTCGCCACGTCCATCGACGCTTCGGCGACGTCCAGGCCCTCGATGACCTGACGCTCGAGGTCCCGACCGGCAAGATCACGGTCCTGCTCGGGCCCAACGGGGCAGGCAAGACCACGGCCATCCGGGTGGTGACCGGCGCGTTGGCGCCCGACGCCGGCACGGTCAGCGTGTTCGGGCTGGATCCCGCGGTCGACGGCGAAGAGGTCAGACGCCGTTGTGGCGTGGTATCGGCCAAGCCCTCGCTTTACGACCGCCTCTCCGGATGGGACAACCTGGACTACGCCGCCGCGCTGTACGGCGTGGACGACGAACGACGGTCCGTGATCGCCGATGCCGCCGCCCGCTTCGGGATCGAGCAGGCCCTCGACCAACAGGTCGGCGGCTACTCCACCGGCATGAAGACCCGCCTGGCCCTGGCCCGATCGGTGTTGCACCGACCGGAGCTGCTGCTGTTCGACGAACCCACCTCGGGCCTCGACCCCGAGTCGTCGGCCGCCGTGCTGGCGCTCATCCGGGAGATGACGGCCGAAGGGTCGACGGTGGTGATGTGCACCCATCACCTGGTCGAGGCCGAGGGACTGTCGGACCGCATCGTCGTCCTGGACGGCGGACACGACCTGGTCGCGGGCGCTCCCGCCGATCTGGTTCGCCGGTACTGGCCCACGCCGCAGCTGTTCGTCGACGCCGAGGATCCGCGCCAGCTCGCCCGAGTGACCGACATCGCCGGGGTGATCGACTTCCGGCCCGATCCCCGTCCCACGGTGGTGCTGGAGAGCCTCACGGTGGTTCCCGACGTGATCGCCGGCCTCAGTGCGGCCGGCGTGCGGCTCACCCGGGCCGAGCCGCACGAACCCTC
>JAOUEE010000190.1 GCA_029858875.1 Acidimicrobiia bacterium | reverse complement strand
GTTGCCGCGGCGGTGGCCGTTCCGGCCGGACTCGTGGTCGGCGGCCCGGTCGGACAGGCGCTGCTGTCGATGTCGCTCTTCGTCACCTTCGCCGTGGTGCAGGATGCGTTGCGGACGTCATTCATCGCCGTTGGTCGGCCGGGTCGGGCCATCGTCAGCGACGGCGCGTGGGTCCTGGTGCAGGTGCTCAGCCTCGTGTGGTTGTTGCGCCTCCGCGAACCGTCGGCCGGGGCGGGTGTGGCGGCGTGGGGCGTGGCGGCCGCTGTTGCCGCCGTGTTCACGATCCTGCTGTTCGACGTCCGTGTGCGGCCTGCTCTGGCCCTGCGGTGGCTCCGTACCCATGTCGATCTCTGGCCGGGTCTGCTCGGCGAAGCGCTCCTGCGGGCCGGGCTCTTCCAGGTGACCATTCTCGTGGTGGCCGCGATCGTCGGCGCGGCTGAGATGGGCCGCCTGCGGGCCGCGCAGGTGCTGTTCGGTCCCGCATCGATGGCGGTGCTGCTGGCCCCCCAGATCGGCGTACCCGAGGCCGTTCGGCGTCACACGGCCGCTGGGGTCCGGCGGGTGGCCGTGACCACTGCGGCGGTCCTCGTGGGCTTGACCCTGGCCACCGCCCTGGTCGTGTTGGTGTTGCCCGACTCGCTCGGCGAGGCGGTGCTCGCCGAGAACTGGGCGGGAGCCAAGTCGCTGGCGCTGCCCGTGGCGGGCATGATCGCGGCGAGCGGTCTGGTGACCGGTGGTTTCATTGGTTTGCGAGCGCACGCGCGAGTCGATCTGACCCTGCGGCTGCGTGCCGGATCGAGTCCCGCCGTGCTCGCCGCCGGCGCCGGCGCGGCCCAGCTCGGTGGTGTCGGTCCGGCTGCCCTGGCCATCGCCGGCGCCCGGGTGGCCATGGGGTTCGTCACGTGGCGGCTGCTGTGGTTCCAGTCACGGTCGCGGGACCCGGTCGAGGTGAGGTCGTGAGGAACTGCCTGGTGCTCGGATCCGGACGCAGCGGCACCTCGATGGTTGCCGGGACGCTCGCCGCGTCGGGTTACCGCACGGGCGAACGACTGTGGCCGGGAGGTCCGGCCAATCCACGGGGGTTCCACGAGGATCGTGAGGTGAATGCGATCAACGAGGCGCTCCTGGCCACGGTTCTGCCGTGGGTCCCTCCCGGGCGGCTCGGTATGCGGATGCCCGGGCGCCTCGGGCACCTCCAGCGTTGGCTGGCGCCGATCCCGCTCGATCGGGCCGTGCGCACGACGCCCCGGATCGACCGGCGTATCGCCGCCGTCGTCGCCCGCACGCCGTACGCCCTGAAGGATCCTCGTTTCTGCACCACGCTGTCGGCCTGGCGGCCCCACCTCGCGCCGGATACTGGTTTCGTGGTCGTGTTCCGGGAGCCGGCTCGGACGGTCACCAGCCTGTTGCGGGAGGTCGACCAAGCTCGCTACCTGCGTGGCGTCGACCTGGACCGCGAGCGTGCCGAGGCCCTGTGGCGCCTCAACTACCAGCGGGTGTTGGCTCGAGCCACCGACGAGGGTGACAGATGGTTGTTCCTCCACTACGACCAGGTACTGGAGGGGTCGGGTCTGGGCCGTCTGGGGGAGTTCCTGGGAGCGGAGCTGGTCGCCGACTTCCTCGACGCCGGCCTCCGCCGCTCCACCGATGAGCTGCTCGTCACCGACGAGACGGCTGCGGTCTATGCCGAGCTGTGCCAGCGGGCGGAGCATCACCATGTCCACTGAGCACCCGGCGTTGTTCGTCGTGGGGTGCGGACGGTCGGGTACGACGCTGCTGCGGTCGATGCTCGATGCGCATCCCGAGCTCGCCATCCCCGGAGAGAGCCACTTCCTTCGCCGCATGCTGCGGCTGCGCCGGCGCTACGAGCACGGGTCGCAGTTCGATCTCGAGCGCTACGTGGCGGACTTGTCGCGTGATGTCCGGTTCCGACGGTGGGTGGCGGACCCGGAGCCGCTGATCGAACGGATTCGCGCCGGCCGGCCCCTCTCTCTGGCCGATGCCGTGCGCGCCACATTCGGGGCCTACGCCCGTTCGCAGGACAAGATTCGGTGGGGGGACAAGACCCCCGACTACGTGACCATGATGCCGGCCATCTCCGAGTTGCTGCCCGAGGCGCGGTTCGTGCACCTGATCCGCGACGGCCGGGCGGTGGCAGCTTCGCTGGCGCACCAGTCGTGGGGTCCGTCGCGGATCGACACCGCGGCGCTGCACTGGGTGGATCGGGTCACGACCGGACGACGGGGCGGGCTCACCCTCGGCCCGGACCGATACCTCGAGATGCGCTACGAGGCGCTCCTGGAGACCCCCGAGTCCGCGCTTCGCCAGATATGTGCGTTCGTCGAGCTCGACTTCGACCGCGCCGTGCTCGACCGACAGGCCAGCGTCGAGCGGGCTGCCCGGCAGGTGTTGGCAACCGGATCCCATCTGCGGCTGGCCCAACCACTCGATGTCGCCGAGCCACTCGAGACATGGAACACCCTGTCACTGCACGACCAGGCGATGGCGCTGGGTGTGGCGGGCGGATTGCTGGACGAGATGGGCTATCTCCCCGGGGGGTGCAGTCTCCAGTCGCCGTCCGTCCGTCGGCGGGCTCGGCGCCACGCGCGGTTGGAGGCCACCCGGCGTCTGCCCGTTCGCGTTCGCGCCGCCGCATCCCTGATTCGTCGAAACTGACCCGGCCGAGTACCCGAGGCCGGGCCGGTAGGTTGGCCAGGTGGTCGAACGCCCGCCTGCCGGCACCATCCCCGACGCTCCCGGCTCGTACCAGTTCAAGGACGTGGACGGCCGGGTCATCTATGTCGGCAAGGCCAAGAGCCTGCGGTCCCGGTTGTCGAACTACTTCCAGAAGCACCTTCCGCTGCGGACGGCCCAGATGGTGGAGTCGGCCCATTCGGTGGAGTGGATCCAGGTCGACACCGAGGTCGAGGCGCTGCTGTTGGAGTACAGCCTCATCCAGCAGCACAAGCCGCGCTTCAACGTCCGCTACACCGACGACAAGTCCTATCCCTTCCTGTGCGTGACCACGGTCGACGAGTGGCCGCGGGCCATGGTCATCCGGGGCCGGCGCAAGAAGGGCAACCGCTACTTCGGCCCGTTCGGTCACGCCTACGCCATTCGCGAGACGCTCGACCTGTTGCTGCGCACCTTTCCCATCCGCACGTGCAGCGACAACAAGTTCCAACATCACGAGCGGCTGGGTCGACCGTGTCTGTTGTTCCACATCGAGAAGTGCGCCGGTCCCTGCGTCGGCGAGGTGAGCGAATCCGAGTACGCCGAGCTGGTCGAGTCGCTGCTGCGGTTCCTGGAGGGCGACACCGATGAGGTGATGGCCGATCTGGAGGCCCAGATGGCCGAGGCGGCGGCCACCATGGAGTACGAGCTGGCCGCCCGCCACCGCGATCGTTTGGCATCGGTGCGCAAGGCGGTCGAGAAGCAGCAGATGGTGGCCGCCCGCAGCGAGGACTTCGACGTGATCGGCGTCAGCGACGACGAGCTCGAGGCCGCCGTGCAGGTGTTCTACGTCCGCAAGGGACGGGTGATGGGACGGCGGGGCTTCCTCATCGACAAGGTCGAGGACCTGGCCGGGCCCGAGCTGGTGGCCAAGATGCTCGAGCGGCTGTACTTCGACGACAACCCCATGGGCGATCCGAAGATCGTGCTGGTGCCCGAGCTGCCCGAGGCGCAGGGCCTGTACGAGGACTGGTTGAGCGAGATGCGGGGCAGCCAGGTGGAGATCCGCGTACCGCGACGAGGCGAGAAGCGGGCTCTGCTGGAGACGGTGACCCGCAATGCGGCCGAGGAGTTCACCCGGCATCGCCTGAAGCGGGCCAGCGACCACAACAGCCGCAGCCGGGCCCTGAACGAGCTCCAGCAGTATCTGGGCCTGCCCGAGGCCCCGCTGCGCATCGAGTGCTACGACATGAGCCACATCCAGGGCACCGACTACGTGGGCTCGATGGTGGTGGTGGAGGACGGGCTGGCCAAGAAGAGTGACTACCGCCGGTTCAAGATCCGCACCGTTGACGGCAATGACGACTTCGCGGCCATGGAGGAGGTGCTGACCCGCCGGTTCTCGGCCTACCTCGAGGATCGCCGCCGGCCGATCGAGGAGCGGTCGGGGAAGTTCTCGTACCCGCCGCAGCTGTTGGTGGTGGACGGCGGCAAGGGTCAGCTCGGTGTGGCCCTGCGGGTGCTCGACGAGCTGGACCTGCGGTCGGAGATCCCGGTGTGCTCGCTGGCCAAGCAGTTCGAGGAGGTGTACCTGCCCGGTGAGAGCGAGCCGGTGAGGCTGCCCCGGCAGAGCGAGGCGCTGTACCTCTTGCAGCGCATCCGGGACGAGAGCCACCGCTTCGCCATCACCTATCACCGCGAGCTGCGCAACAAGCGCATGACCAAGTCGGTGCTCGACGACATCCCGGGGTTGGGACCGACGCGAAGGAAGCGGTTGGTCAAGGAGCTGGGCGGCGTGCGCCGGGTGCAGCAGGCCGACCTGGCCGAGCTGCGAGAGCTGTCGTGGCTACCCGACGCGGTGGCCGAGGCGGTCTACGAGCATCTGCACACGCCTGGCGGTGCCCGGTGACCGACGGCTTGTGGGAGGCCCACGCCGACTGGTGGCAGGCCGAGTTCACCGACGGTGCCGACCCCGAGTACACCGAGCAGATCCTGCCGCTGGCGGCCCAGCACCTCCGCGGAGTGCGTCGGCTGGTCGACATCGGCACCGGCGAAGGCCAGGTGGCTCGGTTGGCGGCAGAGCTGGGAGCGCAGGTGGTCGGCGTGGATCCCACGTGGGCGCAGGTGGTCGAGGCCCGTCGCCGGGGCCGGGGCCCGCTCTACGTGCAGGGCCAGGCCGCCCACCTTCCGGTTCGATCCGGCGCGGCCGACGGCGCGCTGGCCTGCCTGGTTTTCGAGCACATCGACGCCGTCGACGAGGCCATCGCCGAGGTGGCCCGGATCCTGGAGCCCGGTGGGCGGTTCGTGTTCTTCCTGAACCATCCGCTGCTCCAGACCCCGGGCAGTGGATGGATCGACGATCAGGTCCTGGATCCGCCCGAACAGTACTGGCGGGTGGGCCCGTACCTCCAGGAGGAGGCGGTCGTCGAGGAGGTCCGCAAGGACGTCTTCATCCGCTTCGTGCATCGGCCCCTCAGCCGGTACGTGAATGCGCTCATCGGCCATGGGCTGCGCTTGGAGTCGATGACGGAGCCGCCACCGCCTCCCGGCTTCCTGGCCAAGGCCACCGAGTACACCGAGGCCGCGACCATTCCCCGGCTGCTGGTGCTGGTCTGTCGCAAGTCGCCATGACGTCCGCCCGTGGGCACCAGCGACGAGGCGCGCTTTGGTGGGCGACAGACCGCCATGGGCCACGTACCCTGGGGATCGACGTGAACGAATTCGTGGTCATCACCGGTCTCTCCGGCGCCGGACGAACGCAGGCGGCAAACAGCCTCGAGGATCTGGGCTGGTTCGTCATCGACAACCTTCCGCCCGAGCTCATCCCGAAGGTGGCCGACCTGGCCAAGGTCGAGGGTTCGCCCATCGAGCGTGTCGCCCTCGTGGTGGGTGGTGGGTACCACGATCAGATCCTGCCCGCCATCGCCGACCTGCGCGGCGTGTCCGACCGCGTGAGGATCGTGTTCCTGGAAGCAGCCACCGATCAGCTGATCCGGCGGTACGAGACCACCCGCCGGCGCCATCCGTTCTCGACCACCGGCAGCGTGAGCGACGCCATCGTGGGCGAACGCGATGCGCTCGAGCCGGTGAAGGTCGAGGCCGACATCGTCCTCAACACCACCGATCTCAACGTCCATCAGCTGCGTCAGCGGATGGTCGAGCTGTTCGGCGACGACGTGCACGACGCGGGCATGCGCACGGCGGTGATGTCCTTCGGGTTCAAGCACGGTCTGCCGCTGGACGTCGACATGGTGATCGACTGCCGCTTCCTGCCCAATCCCCATTGGGTGGAGGAGCTGCGGCCCCTCACCGGCAAGGACGAGCCGGTGCGCGACTACGTGCTGGGGCAGGACCTCACGGGCACGTTCCTGGAGCGGATCGACCGGCTGTTGGGCCTGTTGATGCCGGCCTATGTGCGTGAGGGCAAGTCGTACTTCACCATTGCCTTCGGCTGCACGGGCGGGCACCATCGGTCGGTGGCCATCGCCGAAGATGTCGCGGGGTCGCTCGCTCGGGCAGGCTATGACCCTACGATCGTGCACCGCGACATCGACAAATGACCCTCTCCGGGTCGAAGCCACTGCACTTCCACAGACACTGATCCCTCCACAGGAGACCAAATTCCATGACTGTTCGCGTCGGCATCAACGGCTTCGGCCGGATCGGCCGCAACTTCTTCCGGGCGGCCAAAGCCCAAGGCGCCGATATCGACTTCGTGGCCGTCAACGATCTCGGCTCGATCGAGACCATGGCCCACCTACTGAAGAACGACTCGGTCCACGGCCAGCTGCCCTACAAGGTCAGGGCGGTCCGCAACGGCATCAACGTCGACGGCGACACCCTCCAGGTGCTGTCGTTCCGTGATCCCGAGGAGCTGCCCTGGGGCGATCTCGGTGTGGATGTGGTCATCGAGTCCACCGGCATCTTCACCTCGAAGGCGGCCGCGGGAAAGCACCGCAAGGCAGGCGCGCCCAAGGTCATCATCTCGGCCCCCTCGGGCGACTGTGACGCCACCTTCGTGGTGGGGGTCAACGACGACAAGTACAACCCCAACACCCAGCACATCATCTCCAACGCCAGCTGCACCACCAACTGCTTCGTGCCCATGATCAAGGTGTTGGACGACGCCTTCGGCGTACAGCAGGGTCTGATGACCACCGTGCACGGCTACACGGGCGACCAGGCACTGGTCGACGGGCCCCACAGCGATCTGCGTCGGGCCCGCGCCGCGGCCATCAACATCGTGCCCACCTCCACCGGCGCAGCCCGGGCCACGGGCCTGGTGATGAAGAAGATGCAGGGTCGCCTGGACGGTATCGCCATGCGGGTACCCATCCCCGACGGCTCGATGACCGACTTCGTGGGCGTGCTCAAGAAGAACGCCACCGTCGACCAGATCAACGCCGCGTTCAAGGCGGCCGCCACCCGGGGCCCGCTGGCCAAGGTGCTGGACTACAGCGAGGAGCCGTTGGTGTCGTCCGACATCGTGGGGTCGGCTGCGTCGTGCACCTTCGACTCGGGTCTCACCATGAGCCAGGGCACACTCGTGAAGATCTGCGGTTGGTACGACAACGAGTGGGGCTACTCCAACCGTCTGGTCGACCTGGCCGTCACCGTCGGGAAGAAGAAGGCCAGGCGTGCTCCGGCCAAGCGTTCGGCCGCCAAGGCGACCCCAGCCAAGCGCACGGCGGCCAAGCCGACGGCGACGGCGACGAAGCGGACGGCGACGAAGCGGACGGCGGCCAAGCGGGCACCGGCCAAGGCCAAACGAGGCGCCAAGAAGAAGTGAGCGTTCCGCGACTGGAGGATCTGGGCGATCTCGACGGGAAGCGCGTTCTCGTCCGCTGCGACTTCAACGTGCCGCTGGCCAACGGGGAGATCACCGACGATCTGCGCATCCGGGCCGCCCTGCCAACTCTGAAGTGGTTGCTGGACGCCGGGGCGCAGGTCACCGCGTGCTCG
>JAOUEE010000189.1 GCA_029858875.1 Acidimicrobiia bacterium | reverse complement strand
GGTGATGACATCGTGTTCGGTCAGGATGGTGATGACACCATCGGTGGTGGTCTCGGCCAAGACCAGTTGTTGGGGTTCGCCAACAACGACACCATCGATGGTGGCGCCGGCGCGGATGTGATCAATGGTGGCCCCGGCAATGACACCCTCGATGGTGGGGATCAGGATGATCAGATCTACGGCCAGGGCGGCAACGACACCATCAACGCCGGTCCGGGCGCTGATTTCGTGATCGGGGTGGATGGTCTCGACACCATCAACGGTGAGGCCGGCAACGACACGATCAATGGTGGCCCCGATGCCGACACCGTGTCAGGCGGCCCCGACAACGACACGATCTACGGGTTGACCGGCAACGATCCCCAGCTCAACGGTGACGGCGGCAACGATTTCATCTTCGGGCAGGTCGGCAACGACACCGTCAACGGCGGGGCCGGCAACGACAACCTGTGGGGCAACGAGCAGAACGACACCATCACCGACCCATCAGGCACCAACGTGATCAATGCCGGGCCTGGTGATGACAACGTCACCGGCGGCGTCAACGCCGACACCATCTACGGTGACGGCAACAACGCCCAGGGCGGCAACGACACCCTCAACGGGGGTCTGGGCTCCGACCTGGTCATCGGGTTCGCCGGCAACGACACCATCACCGCCAACGACGGCATCCCCGACACCGTCAACGGCGGACCCGGCGCCGACACCTGCACCACCGACCCCCCCGCCATCGACACCGTCTACAACTGCAACCCCTAGCGCCAAGCGACCACCGTCGCCTGGGCGGGTGCGGTAGGTTCGGCCCCGATGCGCGTCGGCATGGTGTGCCCCTACAGCCTCACTCTGCCGGGTGGGGTTCAATCCCAGGTGCTGGCGTTGGCCCGCACCATGCGGGAGATGGGGGTGCACGTGCGGGTGCTCGGCCCGTGCGACGGACCGCCCCCGGACGCCGGAGTCACGCCGCTGGGCAACAGCCTCCCGGCCGCGGCCAACGGTTCGATCGCCCCGGTGGCTCCCGATCCTCCGGCCCAGCTCAGGCTCATCCGGGCACTCCGGGACGAGGCGTTCGATGTGCTCCACGTGCACGAGCCGCTCTCGCCGGGAGCGTCCATGACATCGCTGGTGGTCCGGTCGGCCCCCATCGTCGGCACGTTCCACGCGGCGGGGGCGCGGATGGCGTACGAGGTGATTCCCGGCTGCCGTTGGCTCCGCGGTCGGATCGACCGCGCCTTCGCCGTCTCCGAAGATGCCCGCGCGGTGGCCGCCGCCGCGCTCGGCGGCGAGTACACGGTGGTGTTCAATGGCGTGGAGGTCGGCCGCTTCGCCACCGCACCACCACACCCCACCCTCGGGCCGACCATCTTCTTCATCGGTCGCCACGAACCCCGCAAGGGCCTGGGCGTCCTGTTGGCGGCCATGGGCCAGCTCCGGCCCGACGCGCGTCTCTGGATCGCGGGCGAGGGGCCCCAGACGGTCAGCCTCCAGGCGCAGACCGCCGGAGATCCTCGCATCGAGTGGCTGGGACGCATCGACGAGGCCGACAAACGGGCCCGCATGCGGGGTGCCGATGTCTTCTGCGCGCCATCGCTCGGGGGTGAGTCGTTCGGCATCGTCTTGCTCGAGGCCATGGCTGCGGGCACCCCCATCGTGGCCAGTGAACTGCCGGGCTACGCCAGGGTGGTGGGAGACGCAGCCGAGCTCGTCGCCCCCGACGACGCCCGGTCACTGGCCGCCGCCATCGGGCGGGCCCTCGAACCCGCTCGGGCCGAGGCGCTGGTCGCCGCAGGCCGCCACCGCGCCGAGCAGTTCAGCATGAAGCGTCTGGCCGAGCTGTACCTCGAGGCCTACGAGGGTCTGCTGACCGCCCGGGACCAGTGAACCACCGGGCGATGAATCGTCGACCCGGTCCTCGATCCCCCTAGCATGGGGCCTCGGTCGTCTCGGGAGCCGCAACGTGATTCCACTGATCATCATCATCGTCGTCATCGTCATCATCGTCGTCATCGTCATCGCCCAGTACAACGGGTTGATCCGACTGCGCAACCGGGTGGAGAACGCCTGGGCACAGATCGATGTACAGCTGAAGCGCCGCTACGACCTGATCCCCAATCTGGTCGAAACGGTGAAGGGCTACGCATCCCACGAGAAGGAGACCCTCGAGGCGGTCATCAACGCCCGCAACATGGCCACGGCCGCTCAGTCTCCCGCCGAAGCCGCTCAGTCCGAGAACATCCTCACCGGGGCCCTGCGATCGCTCTTCGCCGTGTCCGAGGCCTACCCCGACCTGAAGGCCAATCAGAACTTCCTCGAGCTCCAAGAGGAACTGACCGCCACCGAGGGTCGCATCGCCTTCGCCCGGCAGGCGTACAACGACTCGGTTCTCAAGTACAACACGAAGATCCAGCAGTTCCCCGGTGTGATCTTCGCCGGCATCTTCAACTTCGAGGAGCGCGAGTACTTCGAAGCCGAGGAGGACGCCACGGGTCCCGTCGACGTCGAGTTCTGAGCCGACGGTGCCCGATTCCCGCCTCGCCGCCCTCGTCGCCGTTCCCGCTGCCGCCCTGGCCGTCCTGATCGCGTTCGTGCTGACCCTCATCGGCGCCGCCTGGGCGGTGGCCGTTCTGGTCGGCATCGTGGTCGGGGCCACGGTCGGCGTTGCCGCCTATGTGGTCTCGGGCGCTCGGGTGCTGAGTGCTTTGGCGACCCAGCCCATCGAACCCGGCAGAGACCCTCGCGTCGACAACATGCTGGACACGCTGTGCGTGAACAACGGATTCGACCGACCGGACCTGCTCCGCGTCGACTCGGCGGCACGCAACAGCGCCGTGTTGGCCAGCGGCGGCGTCGTCTCCATCGTCGTGACCGATGGTCTGCTGCGGGCCGTTGATCACATGGGACTCGAGGCGCTGTTCGCCCACCAATTGTCGGTCGGGGCCCAGGGCGACCTCGAATTCCGCACCCGGCTCATCGGCCTGCTGTCGTTGCTGCCCGAGGGGCTGGCGCGCCGGGTGGCCGCTGGTCGGTTGGTCGAGCCCGAGGTGTTCTCCACCGACATCGAGGGCGCTCGCCTCACTCGCTATCCGCCCGGGCAGGTCACCCTCCTCGAGACGTTGGCCGACGGCGACAATCGGGTCGGCGGTGTTTCCGAGATCGGCGCCGGCCTGTGGTTGGTGAACCCGCTCGGCGGCGATATCCATACCGTGCTCCACCCGGCGGTGGAGGATCGCATCGCGCTGCTGCGCGAGCTGTAATCCTGGACCGCACCGCCCCCGTCAGCCGCCGGGATCTCCGGACGACCCCCCGAGGAATCATGAATCGACATCACTTCTTGCGAACGTTCGCTGTCCTGGCCCTGATGGGCTTGGCGGCCGTGGCCTGTGGCGGCAGCGATGAGCCCACAGTGGCCGACTCCGGCGCGACGACGAGCTCCACCACCAGCCTGCCGAGCGTCACCCTGCCCGAGCCCGACCGCGCCATCGAGCCGCTCACCGGACGCGACCTGACCGATGAGTCGCTGTTGGATCGGCCGGCCTTCGCCACCAAGATCGACAACGACGACCTGGCCCGCCCCCAGGACGGCATCAGCCGCGCCGACGTCATCTTCGAGCTGTTGATCGAGAACAGCACGTCGCGCTTCTTGGCCGTGTTCCACAGTGACGTGCCCGACGAGACCGGCCCCACCCGGTCGGCCCGATCCAGCGACATCGACATCCTGGCCGCGCTCGGCACCCCGGTGTTCGCCTTCGCGGGCAGCAACCCCGGGGTCGCCACCGAGCTCCGGTCGGCCGAAGCGGAGGGGGTCATGGTCAGCATCAACGTCGATTCCGTGGGGCCGCCCTCCAGCTTCCGCGACCCCGATCGCACCGGCGCAGCCGGTGCCCCCCACAACCTCATCGCCGTGCCCAGCGAGACCATCGTCACCGCGGGCGGAGAACCGGGCTCACCCGACCCCATCCTGGCCTACCGAGCTCCCGACGAGGTCGGCGAGGCCGGTCCCGGTGGCGGCATCGAGCTCACCATCGGGCAACGCAACCGGGCGGTCTTCCTGTGGGGCGGCGGACTCGACGGTTGGGGTCGCTACCAGAACGACTCGGCCCAGGTCGACTCCGAAGGCACCCACGTGGCCCCCGCCAACGTGGTCGTGCTGGAGGTCGAGTACGGCACCAGTGTGGCCGACCGTGCCTCACCGCAGGCCCGCACGGTGGGCACCGGCGCGGCGGTGGTGGCCCGCAACGGCGAGATCGTCGAGGGCACCTGGACCCGCGGCGCCGACGCCGATCCGTTCCAGCTGACCGACGCCAGCGGCGACCTCATCCTGCTGGACCCGGGTCAGACCTGGATCGGGCTGGCCCGTCCCAGCGACTACAAGGTCCTGTCCCCAGAGGACGCCGTGTTGCGGGCGCTCGCTCTCACTGCGGCCGAGGGCTGAACCGACCGAAACCGCCTGGGGAGGCCTCGGCCCGTCCCAGTAGCATGGCGTCATGACCGAAGAGCCCACCTCCTCGACCCGGTCCACCGGATCCCCGCTGGTCAAACGCGGTTTGGCCGAAATGCTCAAGGGCGGCGTGATCATGGACGTGGTCGACCCCGACCAGGCCCGCATCGCCGAGGACGCGGGAGCGGTGGCGGTGATGGCACTCGAGCGGGTGCCCTCCGACATCCGGCGCGACGGGGGTGTCGCCCGCATGAGCGATCCCGAGATGATCGCGGGCATCCAGGGCGCGGTTACCATCCCGGTGATGGCCAAGGCTCGCATCGGGCACTTCGTCGAGGCCCAGATCCTGCAGGCGTTGGGTGTCGATTACGTCGACGAGAGCGAGGTGCTCACCCCGGCCGACGAAGCCCATCACATAGACAAGTGGGCGTTCACCGTGCCGTTCGTGTGTGGTGCCACCAACCTGGGCGAGGCCCTGCGCCGCATCAGCGAGGGTGCCTGCCTGATCCGCTCCAAGGGCGAGGCCGGCACCGGCAACATCGTCGAGGCCACCCGACACCTCCGGTCCATCCTCGGCGACATCGCCAAGATCACCCAGGCCGACTCGGCCGAGCTGTTCGACTGGGCCAAGCAGCTGCAGGCGCCCCTCCCGCTGGTGCAGGAGATCGCCGAGACGGGCACCCTGCCGGTTCCCATGTTCTGCGCCGGGGGACTGGCCACGCCGGCCGATGCCGCCATGGTGATGCAACTGGGGGCTCAATCCGTATTCGTCGGTTCGGGGATCTTCAAGAGCGACAACCCCCCGGTTCGGGCCAAGGCGATCGTCGAGGCCACCACCCACTTCCGGGATGCCCACATCCTGGCCAAGGTCTCCCGGGGACTCGGGCCGGCCATGGCCGGCCTCGAGATCTCCACGCTCGAAACCAAGCTCGCCGACCGAGGTTGGTGACCACCCCCACCATCGGTGTGCTGGCTCTGCAGGGCGCATTCGCCCGCCACGGCGGTGTGCTGCGAGACCTGGGTGCCGCGGTCGTCGACGTGCGGCGACCCGATGATCTCCATGGCCTCGACGGGATCATCCTGCCCGGCGGGGAGTCGACCACCATGTCGATGCTGCTCGAGTCGTCGGAGCTGTTCGACCCCCTGGCCGAGGCCCTCGACGACGGGCTGGCCGTCTTCGGGACCTGTGCCGGGCTCATCCTCCTGGCCAGCGAGGTCATCGACGGTCGTGACGACCAGCGCTGCTTCGGGGCCATCGACCTCCGCGTCCGCCGCAACGCCTACGGCACCCAGATCCAGAGCTTCGAGGCCGATCTGGTGATCGATGACCTCGACGGCGTGTTCCCGGCGGTGTTCATCCGTGCCCCGGAGGTCGAGCGGGCCGGCGCGGGGGTCTCGGTCCTGGCCCGCCTCGACGGCGACCCGGTGCTGTGTCGCTCGGGCCGGGTGCTCGTGGCCTCGTTCCATCCCGAGCTGTCCCACGACGGGCGGCTGCATCGGTTGTTCCTGGACGAGGTCGTCACCGCAGGCCAGTAGTATCGCCGATCGAATCGCCAGAGGAGACTGCCCATGTCAGGACATTCGAAGTGGGCCACCATCAAGCACAAGAAGGGCGCCGCCGACATCAAGCGGGGCAAGCTCTTCGCCAAGCTCATCAAACAGGTCGAGGTGGCGGCGCGCACGGGAGGCGGCGATGTCGACGCCAACCCCACGTTGCGGACGATGTTCCAGAAGGCCCGCGACGCCTCGGTGCCGCTCGACACCATCGAACGGGCTGTCAAGCGCGGAACGGGCGAGCTCGAGGGCGTCAACTACGAACCGGTCACCTACGAGGGCTATGCCCCGCATGGCGTGGCGCTCTACGTCGAGGCGCTCACCGACAACCGCAACCGCACCGGCTCCGACATCCGTTCCCTGCTGTCCAAGAACGGAGGATCGCTGGCCGAGCCCGGCGCCGTGGCCTGGCAGTTCGAGCGCAAGGGCGTGGTGATCCTGCCCCGCTCGATCGACGAGGACGAGCTGATGCTGGTGGCCCTCGAGGCGGGCGCCGAGGACCTGGTCGACGAGGGCGACACCTGGCGGCTCACCAGTGACCCGTCCGAGCTGAGCGATCTGCGGGCCGCCCTCGAAGAGGCGGCGATCTCGTTCGACTCGGCCGACCTCACCATGATCCCCTCGCAGACGGTGCCGCTCGACACAGCGGCCGCGGCCAAGGCCGTCCTCTCCCTCATCGATGTGCTGGACGACCACGAGGACGTCCAGGACGTGTTCGCCAACTTCGACATCCCCGACGACATCCTCCAGGCCGCCGCCACCTGACCGGGATCCGAGCCCGTCACGGGTGATGGCGGTGTCGGGGTCGGATCGCGCTCGGGCTCACATCTCGTCGGCGACGCCGAGGAGGCGGCCTCGACTGACCGACCGCATCCCGCGGACCAGCCCCAGGATGGCGATGGCCCACGCCACGCAGCCGATGATCAGCGAGGCGCTGCCGGCGCCGAAGAGAGCGCCGGTGCTCTGGCTGTACGCCACCATGATCAGGGGCAGGGTGACCAGCCCCGATGCCTGCTGGGCGGCGGCCGTGCTCTTCACCCGGGCCGACAGCCGAAGCACCACCGACAGGGTCATGGCCAGGAACGGGGGCACGACCCACAGCATCAGGATCCACCACTCGCGGGTCGGGAAGAACCAGCCGCCCACCTCGGGACCCACGATCAGGTTAACCATCAGGGAGTACACGCCGAACCCGACCAGCGTGGTGGCATAGCCCGGGATCAGGCTGGCGATCAGCTTGCCCATGTAGATCTCCCGCGTGCCGGCAGGGGAGTGGGCCAGGAACTCGCCCGTTCCCCGCTCGCGCTCCCCGACGATCGTGGCCGCACCGACCGCTGTGGAGATGGTGAGCGGCACCACCACGGCCACCGGTGCGAACAGGTACACCGCCAGGGCGAAGCTGGTCCGGCCGGCCGCGGTGTCGCCCTTTATCTGTTGCTGGGCCGCCTCGGGGAGCACCTCCACGGCCTGTGCCACCTTCTGCACCACATCGACGTCGCCGATGGCGGTGATGGCCAGCAGCAACACGGTGGGTACGAAGAAGAAGAAGATCGACCCGAGGATGGTCATCGGAACCCAGAAGTCCTTGGCCTGTATCAGCTGACGCAGGTCGGTTCGGGCCACCGTCCGCACGTGACGCCAGTTCACACCGCCACCTCCTGTTCGATTCGGGGCGAGACGGTCGGCATCG
>JAOUEE010000188.1 GCA_029858875.1 Acidimicrobiia bacterium | reverse complement strand
GGTCGCCGACAGCGCCGCCGGCGGCCTGCACGCGGTCACCAGCATCTGCGCCGCCCTGGTGCGGCGCGGCGTCACGGGTGAGGGGGCATACCTCGATGTGGCCATCGCCGACGGGGTGCTGTCGCTGATGTCGTTGTACATCGACGAGTACTTCGCCACCGGGACGCGGCCGGGACCCCGGCACAACCTGCTGACCGGTCGCTACGCGTGGTACGACGTGTATCGCGCCGCCGACGACCGTTGGTTGGCGGTGGCGGCCATCGAGCCCCACTTCTTCGCCAACCTGTGCCGCGCCCTCGGGTGCGAGCGGTGGCTGGCGCACCAGTACGACGACGAGGTCGTCGAGGCCATGCGGGCCGACTTCACCCGGGCCTTCGCCACGCGGGGTCGCGACGAGTGGGTGGGTGAGCTGGGTCCGGGGGACTGCTGCGTGTCGGCCGTGCTCTCGGTGCCCGAGCTGGTGGAGGACCCCCATTTCACGGCCCGCCACGCCTTCACCGAGGTGCACCATCCCACCGAGGGTCCGTTCCGGCAGGTGAATGCGGTACTGGCCGGCCAGGGCGACGGGGCATCGATGCCGGTTCGCGACCAGACCGAGACGACCACCGACCAGGTGCTGGCGCAAGCCGGTTTCGAAGCGAGCGAGATCGACGACCTCCGAGCAGAAGGAGTCATCGCATGAGCGACACCGTCGAGGTACCCGAGATCCCCGATGCGGTGCTGGGCCGCGTCGACGAGGTGCAGTACGAGGGCTCGGCCGGCTTCCCGGTCGAGCAGGGCTACATCTGGACCACCTGTGCATCGGTGGAGAACGGCAACCCGTTGTACTGGGAGCCGGCGGTGGCGAACGACCTCACCGGCGGGCCCATCGCCCCGCCGACCATGCTGTCGGTCTGGTTCCGACCCCACCACTGGGCGCCGGGGGCCACCGAGAACCTGGTGCCCCTCCAGGTCCACTTCGATCTCAAGGAGCAGCTCGGCCTGCCCGAGGCCATCATCTCCGAGAACACCATCACGTTCCACGAGCCGGTGCGCCTGGGCGATCAGGTCACCAGTCGACAACGGCTCCGATCCATCAGCGAACCCAAGACCACCAAGCTGGGCACCGGCCGGTTCTGGGTGATCGACGTCGAGTACCTCAACCAGGACGAGATGCTGTTGGGTGTCGAGACCTACACCGCGTTCGGCTACCGGAGGTGACCATGTCCACACCCCAGCTGCTGCACGGCGCCATCACGGTGGGCGATGATCTACCGCCCCTCGACCACGAGGTCACCGCCACCACTGTGGTGCTGGGCGCGCTGGCCTCGCGCGACTGGCGGCCCATGCACCACGACTACGACTTCGCCGTCAATCGCAATGGCACCCAGGACATCTTCCTGAACACCCCCAATCTGGCCGCGTGGTTCGAGCGCTACATCACCGACTGGACCGGCCCCACCGGCCGGCTGGGCAAGATGACCTTCCGCATGCGGGACTCCGTGTACCCGAAGGATCTGATGACCATTCGCGGCACGGTCACCGCGGCCGAGGTCACCCCCGACGCGTGTGGGTGGGTCGACATCGACATCACCCTCGCGGTCGGTGATCGAGTGTGCACGACGTGTGCCGCTCGTGTCGCCGTACCCATCGACGAAGACGACAACCCCTGGAGTCGCCGCGGCGACACCTGGGCGCCCTGAGAGGAATCCATGGATCTCGATTTCAGCCCCGAGCAGGACATGCTGCGTGACGCGGTCGCAGGGATCTGCGCCGACAAGTCGTCGCTGGAGTCCGTACGGCAGATGGAGAAGGACGAGACCGGCTACCACCCGGAGTTCTGGAACGCCATGGCCGAGCTCGGCCTGGTGGGCCTGATCATCCCCGAGGAGCACGGTGGTACGGGCATGTCGATGGTCGACGCCGTCGTGGTGTACGAGGAGCTGGGCCGGACCATCGCCCCCTCCCCCCACTTCGTCAGCTCGGTGCTGGCCGGGGGCGTGCTCACCCGCGCCGGTACTGCTGAGCAGCAGCAGACCTGGCTGCCCCGCATCGCCACCGGCGAGGTCGTGGTCACACCGGCCTGGTTGGAGCCCGACAACAGCAGCGGCCCGACCGGCGTCCAGCTGCGTGCCTCTGGCGGACCCGACGGCGTCACGCTCACCGGCGTCAAGCGCCATGTCGCCTTCGCCGGCTCGGCCGACGCCCTGATCGTGCTCGCCCGCGAGGACGACGGCGTGAGCCTGTTCCTCGTCGACCCGGCGGCGCCGGGCATCACCGCCACCCCTCAGGACACCATCGCCTCGGACAACCAGAGCCGGATCGATCTCGACGCGGTGGCGGTGTCCGACGCTGACCGCATCGGTCCCCCTGGCGCCGGTTGGCCCATCTGGCACGACACCCTTCTCGACGGGGCCATCCTGGCCGGCGCCCAGGCGGTCGGTGGCTCGATGTTCGCCCATGCGTTGGCCACCGGGTACGCCAAGGAGCGGGTGCAGTTCGACAAGCCCATCGGCGCTTTCCAGGCCATCAGCCATTATCTGGCCGACGCGGTCACCGCCGTCGACGGCGCCCGCACGCTGGTGCATCAGGCGGCGTGGGCCCGCGACGAAGGCCACAGCGTGGAGCGGCTGGCCCCCATGGCCAAGCTGTTCGCCACCCGGACGTTTCGCGAGATCACCGGCACCGGCATCCAGATCTTCGGTGGGCTGGGCTTCACCGTGGAGTACGACGTCCAGCTCTACTTCCGTCGGGCCAAGAGCCTGGAGCTCAACTGGTGGGATCCGTCCCATCTCGAGGAACTGATCGCCGCCGAGGTGCTCGACTCGCCCGCCTGATCCGCGTTCGCGCGCCACAATGGTGCTCATGAACACACCACCCGAGACCGTCGACTTCCATTTCGACGTGATGTGTCCGTACGCCTATCAGACGTCGAAGTGGATGCGCGACGTCCGTGATCGGCTCGACCTCACCGTCAACTGGCGGTTCTTCAGCCTGGAGGAGATCAACCGCCAGGAGGGCAAGAAGCATCCGTGGGAACGAGAGTGGAGCTACGGGTGGTCGATGATGCGCATCGGCGCCCTGCTCCGCCGCACCAGCATGGACGACCTCGACCGGTGGTACGAGTCGGCCGGTCGAGCCCTGCACGAGGAGGGCCGCAAGCCGCACGAGCCCGACGTGGCCCGCCATCTGCTCCAGACGCTCGACCTGGACCCCGCTCTGGTGGACGCAGCCATCGCCGACCCCTCGACCCACGACGAGGTCAAGGCCGAGCACGACAAGGTCGTGGCTGCCGGCGGCTACGGGGTCCCCACGCTGTTCTTCCCCGACGGCCAGTGCCTTTTCGGTCCCGTGCTCATCGACCCACCCGTGGGCGACGCGGCGCTGCGACTGTGGCATGCCACCACGGCCTGGCTCGAGTTCCCGCACGTGTACGAGCTGCAACGGCCGAAGACCCCCGCAGACCTGGCCGCCATCGGTGAGACGTTCCGGCCCTACATCGAGGCCCGCGACTGGGTCTCCATCGACCGCGGCAAGGTGGTCGACCTCGACACCGCCCTGAAGCGCTGACCGAATCCTCACTGGCGTCTCGCCTCTCGGCTGGCGTCGCCGGGACCGGCCGGCGCGCCCCGCACAGCCCCAGCAGGGGTCGGAGGGGTCAGTCGGGGAGCATGGGGACGCTCAGACCGGGGTCGCGATGGAGCAGGGTGGCCCGCTCGAGGGCGGTGCGGCCGTAGCGGTGGCGGACATCGTCGATCACCCGGTCCAGGTTCTCGTCCACCGGCCGGGCGCCGAAGGGCAACACCAGCTGTCGGGTGGCGTCGCGGGTGAGATTGGTGAGCGAGACCCCCAGCAGGGTGAGCCCGACCTGCTCGACCACCGGCCAATGCTGCTCGAGCAGCACCTGGGCGGCATGCAGGATGGGTTCGGTGGCATCGGTGGCGGCGAGCAGTGTCCGCGACCGGGTCCGGCGCGCGAAATCGTCATCCCGAAAGCGCAGGGTCACCGTGCGGGCCACCCGCTCGGCCTTGCGCAGCCGGCTGGTGACCCGCTCGACGATGCCCAACAGGATGGCATCGGCATCGACCCGGCTGGTCGGCCGCCGAGCCAGGGCCCGCTGGGATCCGATCGAGCGACGACGACGCCCCGTGACCACCGGCCGGGGATCGCGATTGTGGGCCAGCGCGTGCAGATGGCGACCGGCCGCCGGCCCGAGAATGGAGACCAGGGTCGATTCGTGCAGCCGGGCGAGGTCGCCCACGGTGGTGATGGCCCGACGTTCCAGCTTCTCGCCCGTGACCGGGCCCACGCCCCACAGGCGCCGGACGGGCAAGGGGTGCAGAAAGGCGAGCTCCGCTTCGGGCTCGACCACCAGCAGCCCATCGGGTTTGCAGACGGCACTGGCCACCTTGGCGAGGAACTTGGTTCGGGCAACGCCAACCGACAGGGGCAGTCCCACCTGGTCGGCCACCCGGGCCCTCAGGTCGGCGGCGATCTCGGCCGGCGTGCCCGCGATGCGACGGAGACCCGACACGTCGAGGAAGGCTTCGTCGATGGACAACCCCTCGACGAACGGCGTGGTGTCATCGAACACCGCGAACACCCGGCGGCTGGCCTCGGCGTATGCCTCCAGGCGGGGCGAGACCACCACAGCGCCGGGGCAGACGGCTCGCGCCTCGGATCCGCCCATGGCGGTGCGCACACCCATGCGCTTGGCCTCGTAGCTGGCCGCCAGCACCACCCCGTGGCCGACGATCACCGGTCGGTTGCGCAGCGAGGGGTCATCCCGCTGCTCGACCGAGGCGTAGAAGGCGTCGAGGTCGGCGTGCAAGATGGTGGCGGCACCGGGCATCGAACACATGTTCGCACACCGGGAGCGCGGGCGAAAGCCGCTCAGCGAACGGGGCGGTACACCTCCGATGGCCGGCGGGCCCGACGCAACACCAGCTGGTGGAGCTGGAGGGTTCGCATCCGGAACGACGCCGCCGAGGCCAGCAGGTAGTAGCGCCAGGTCCGCCGGAAGCGCTGGTCGTAGCCATCCAGGTGGGGCCAGGCAGCCTCGACGTTGGCGTGCCAGGCCATCAGCGTGCGGTCGTAGTCGGGCCCGAAGTTGTGCACGTCCTCGATGGCCCAGTGCCGCTCGGCGGCCCGGCTCAGCTGGGCCAATGACGGGATGACCCCACCAGGGAAGATGTAGCGATCGAACCAGGGGTCGGTCCGGTTCTTCGACTCGTTGGAGCCGATCGTGTGGTGCAGCATCGAGCCGTCGGGCGTGAGCAGCTCGCGGCAGCGATGGAAGAACGCCCCGAGATTCCTGGCTCCCACGTGTTCGAGCATGCCGATCGACACGATCCGGTCGAAGTCGCCGCGGATCTCGCGGTAGTCCCTGGCCGCGATCTCGACCGGCAGGTCGGCCGTGCGAGCCCTTGCCACCTCGTACTGGTTGCGGGCCGGCGTGATCCCGACCACCGAGCAGCCGTACCGTTCTGCCGCGAACCGGGCGAAGCCACCCCAGCCGCAGCCGATGTCGAGTACCCGCATCCCTGCCGCGAGCTCGAGCTTGCGACAGACCAGGTCGAGCTTGTCCTCCTGGGCTTGGTTCAGCTCGTCGGCGTTGCGCCAGTAGGCGCACGAGTACACCATGCGGGGGTCCAGCATCGCCTGGAACAAGTCGTTGCCGATGTCGTAGTGAGCCGACGCATTGGCGCGAGCCCGACGCATGGTCTGGCGATTGGCCACGGCCGCCCGGGCCAGGGTGGCGGCCAGCCGGGGTGAGGGCCGCACCGCCGACTGGAGATCGGCCTGCAGCACCCGCTCGATGAACTGATCGAGGGCGGCGACGTCCCACCACCCCTCCTGGTAGGTCTCGCCGAGGCCCAGTTCGCGGTCGGCCAGCACGCGGTCCCAGAACCGGGGATCGTGGACGTGGATGTCCCATGGATGGGGTCCGCCCACTTCCACTCCGGCGTGTTCGAACAACGAACGACAGAGTGATTCAGCACCGGTGCGGGAAATCACGGCCACGTCCCGAGTCAATCACCTCGGACGCAACCGTGCATCCGGTCAGTCGTTCAGCTCGGCCAGCCTCTCGGCGAGGGTGAAGACGAAGACGGCCCCTTCTTCGGGTCGGCCCGACGCCTCGATCTGGCCTTCGTGGCGCTCGACGATGCGCCGGCACACCGACAGCCCGATGCCCGATCCCTCGTAGCGCCCGCGACCGTGCAACCGCTGGAACACGGTGAAGATCTTCTGGGCGTACTTGTCGTCGAACCCGATCCCGTTGTCGGCCACGCAGACCCGCCAGTAGCTTCGCGGCTCGTCCCCCACCACCAACACGTGGTCGTTCAGGCGCTCGGCCCGGACGCTGACCACTGGCGCCACGCCGGCACGGTGGAACTTCAGCGCGTTGGCGATGAGGTTCTGGAAGAGCTGTCGCATCTGCGTGGGGTCGGCGTCGAGGGTGGGCAGCGGGCCGACATCGACCTGGGCGCCGGTGTCGGCCACGGCCACTTCCAAGTCGCCGAGCACGCCGGACACCACCTCGTTCAGGTCGGTGCGCCGGAAGTCCTCACCGCGGGTGGTGACCCGGGAGAAGGTGAGCAGATCGTCGATGAGGGTCTGCATGCGTTGCGAGGCGTTCTGCACCCGGTCCAGGTAGTCGGCGGGCTTCTCGTCGAGGTCACCCACCGTGTCCCGCAATCGGTCGGTGAAGGCGATGATCTTCCGTAGCGGCTCCTGGAGGTCATGCGAGGCGACATACGCGAAGTCCTGCAGGTCCCGATTGGACTCGGCCAGACGGCGCAGGGACTCACGGAGCCGGGTCTCGGCCTCCTGGGCCGCCGTGTGATCCCGCCCGACGGCGACGTACAGCACCGGCTCGCCCTCGCCCGTGAACCAACCCTTGTAACGAATCTGCTGGGTTCGGGACTCGGAGACGGGGAACGTGTGCATCACCAGGTTCCGATCCGGGGTCAGTGACTGCACGGCCTCCCACCGGGCGGCGAGCGGTTCGGCGTACTGCGGTGCGACCAACAACTCCTCGAGTCGGTGGCCGGCGACGTCCTCGACACGCAACCCGAAGTCCTCACCCGGGATGGCCAGCCAGGCTCGATTGGCCCACACGATGCGGCCGTCGGGTTGGAACACACACACCGAGTCGGGGAGATCGTCGACGAGGATCCGGAACATGAAGTCCTGGACTTCCATGAGCTGCATGCCGCCATCGACCCAGGCCACGGACTGCTCGAGCTCCTCCGCGTCATAGTCGTCGGGACGAGTCTCGTAGTCCTCGGCCATGGGGCCCATGTCGTGGGGTGCGACCTCGTTCGACCATTCGTCGATGGACATGATCCTCCTCAGGGGCCGAGCGGCGATTGGCTCGGGATCCAGAGCGGGCCGTGTTCGACCAGCCGGGCCAGCATTTCCTCGGCATCGACCACCGACAACGGTCGGGCGAACAGATACCCCTGTCCGTACGTGTAGCCCTCCCGACGCAGGAAGTCGCGCTGATCCTCGCTCTCCACACCCTCGGCGACGGTGTCCAGTCCCAGGCTGTCGCCCATGGCCACGATGGCCCGTACCAGGGCGGCGCCGCCCTCGTCGTCGATTCGGTTCACGAAGGCCCGGTCGACCTTCACGATGTCGAGTGGCAGCAGGTGGAGGTAGTTCAGCGACGAGTACCCGGTGCCGAAGTCGTCGAGCGCCAGTTGCACGCCGAGCTCGCGC
>JAOUEE010000187.1 GCA_029858875.1 Acidimicrobiia bacterium | reverse complement strand
CACTTCACGTCGTGGCACCAGCAGGTGTGGAAGCCCGTCATCACCGCGGTCAACGGCATCTGCTGCGGCGGTGGGTTCCACTGGGTGGCCGACGCCGACATCGTGATCGCAGCCGGCGACGCCCAGTTCTTCGACCCGCACGTGTCGGTCGGGCAGGTGGTGGCCGTCGAAGCCATCGGGCTGATGAAGAAGATGCCCGTCGAGGCGGTGATGCGGATGGCGTTCATGGGCAAGTACGAGCGCATGGGGCCCGAGCGGGCCATGGAGCTGGGCATGATCTCGGAGGTGGTCGATCCTCCCGAACGGCTCCGCGAGCGGGCCCAGGAGCTGGGAGAGACCATCGCCAAGAACTCGCCGTCGGCCATGGCCGCCACCAAGAAGGCGCTCTGGGGCGCCTTGGAAGCCGGGCTCACCGACGCCTGCCGGGAGGGGGCCCGCCATCTGGTGTCGATGTGGGGTCACCCCGACCAGACCGAGGGCCCCGCCGCCTTCGCCGACAAGCGCGAGCCCGACTGGGAGCCGTTGGGATGAGCTTGTTGGACCTGCTGATCGACCACCCGTGCGGCGACGACGAGCATCTGGTTCACGACCTCAACCGGTCGCTCACCAAGGCTGCGGTACTCGTCGATGTCGAGGTGCAGGCCAACGCCCTGGGGACCAGCGGTCTGACCACAGGCCAGCCGGTGGCCGTCGTGGCCGACGGGGTGGAGGGGCTGATCTCGATGTTCGCCTGCTGGCGAGCCGGGCTGGTCTTCGTGCCCATCAACCCCCGCTCGCCGGACGCGGCCATCGACGATCTGGTCCGACAGACGGCGGCGGCCGCCGTCGTGCAGGACGGCAGGATCTGCCCCACGGACGTGGCCGCCGAGAGCCTCGGCGGCGCGCTGGCCACGCCGGGCGCGGCGTTCGTGCTGTGGACCTCGGGCACCACCGGCCGGCCCAAGCCGGTGGTCCACACCCACGAGGCCTATCGAGAGCTGATCGACCGGGTGCTCGGTCCGCTCCGGTCCGCGCCGCGTGATCGCAAGCAGCCGCCCTCCCCCAACCTCATCCCGGTGTCGATGGCGCTCAATGCCGGCATCTACAATGCCCTCTTCGGGCTGCGGGCCGGGGCCCCGCTCGTGCTGATGGATCGATTCCGCACCACCGACTTCGCCACCCTCGTCTCCCGACACCAGATCCGCTCCACGGTGTTGCCCCCGGCGGCGATGGTGATGCTCACCGACGACGCCGCGGTCGCCGATCTGGTGCCTCTGCGCTACGTGCGTTCCATCACCGCGCCGCTCTCGCCGTTCCAGGCCCGCCGCTTCACCGAGAAGTTCGGTGTCACCGTGCTCAACGGCTACGGCCAGGCCGAGATCGGCGAGGTCATCGGGTGGACCGCGGCCGATGCCCGTGAGCATCCCGACAAGATCGGTGCGGCCGGCCGACCCCACCCCGGCGTGTCGGCCCGCATCGACGAACCCGACCTCAACGGTGTGGGCGAACTGCTGGTGCGGCCGCCTCGCCGGGCGGTGGGCTACGCCGATGGCACCGATCTGGCCGACCGCGTCAGCGACGACGGCTTCGTCCGCACCGGCGACCTGGCCCGGATCGACGGGGACGGGTTCGTGTGGATCGAGGGCCGCACCGGCGACCTCATCAACCGCGGCGGCAACAAGGTGTTCCCCGACGAGGTCGAAGAGGTGTTGGCGTCGGTGCCGGGCGTGACCGAGGTGGCGGTGGCGGCGCGCCCCGACGATCGACTGGGGGAGGTACCCGTGGCCTTCGTGGTGGGAACGGCCGACGAGGCGACCCTCGACGCGGCCTGTCGCCATCACCTGGCCCCGTACAAGGTTCCCACCGAGTACCGCCGGGTGGACGCGCTGCCCCGAAACGAGTCGGGCAAGGTGCTGCGCCGGGAGTTGTCGTGAACGTCGAGCTCGAGGCCGGCATCGTTGCCCTGGATGGCGCGGCACTGGCCTTGTTCTACGCACAGGCTCTGGCCTTCGTCCAGGAGGAGCTGCTCGAGTTCCCGCAGGGGACGGTGCATCGGCTGTGCCGGGGGTCGGCTCGGCTCAAGATCTTCCAACCGACCGAGGGCGCGGCCGACCCCGGATCGCTCGATCCGTGGCATCGCGACCGCGGCTTCGCGTACGCCGCCCTGCACGTCGACGATGCCGAGCAGACGGTGGAGGCGGCCGTCGCGGGAGGCGCCGCGGTGCTCACCCCGGTGACGGCCCACCGGCCCGGCGCCCGGTATGCCCTGCTCGCCGACCCCGAAGGCAACGTGTGGGAGATCCTCGAGGAGCAGGCGCCCACGTGAGCTACTCCACCCTCGAGGTCAGCCGCGACGGCGTCGTCGGGTGGCTGGTGTTCGACCGGCCCCAGGCGGGCAATGCCATCAACGCAACGATGTTCGTGGAGCTGGAGGCTGCGTGGCGCGAGCTGGAAGCCGACGACTCGATCCGGGTGGTGGTCAACACCGGTAACGGTGGCGCCTTTCAGACCGGACTCGATGTGGTGCAGCTGGCCTCCGACAAGGAAGCCTTGCGAGCCAGCTCGCGCCAGACCCGCGATTTCGAGCTGGCCATGACCGGCTGGCACTGCGGCGTGACCAAGCCGGTGATCGCTGCCGTCAACGGCACCTGTGCAGGCGGCGGGCTTCACTTCGTGGCCGATGCCGACATCGTGTTGGCCGCCGACACCGCGACCTTCCTCGACCCTCATGTCTCGGTCGGGCAGGTTTCGGCGTTCGAGACCATCGGACTGTTGAAGAAGGCGCCGATGGAGGCCGTGACCCGCATGGCTCTCGTCGGTCGCCACGAGCGGCTCGGTGCCGAGCGGGCCCGGCAACTGGGCGTGGTGTCCGAGGTGATCCCGCTCGCCGAGCTTCGGGCCCGGGCGGCCGAGCTGGCCCGGACCATCGCCCGCCACCCCGCGGCCGAGCTGGCCCGCCGCAAGGCCGCGCTGTGGGCCGTATTGGAGACACCATGACCAACGACCGGGCGTACATCCACGAGTTCATCGACATCCGAGGGGTGCATCGGGGCGACTACATGCACCACATGACCGCCAATTGGAGCCCCAACGCCCAGGAGGATCGTCAGCAGTTGTGCTTCGGTGTGTGGGCCGTGCTGGGCAGTACCGGCCATTGGCCCCAGGTGTGCAACATCTGGGAGGAACCCGGCCTGGATGGCCTGGCCCGGTCGTTCGGCGACGAGACGGTGGGGCGCGACCTTCAGGACCCCAAGCTGGCCAAGTGGTGGGAGCGGGCGTCGGAGTTCCGGCGCGGAGGCTTCGATCGCGTGCTGCTGCCGGCGCCATGGATGCCCACGGTGACCGAGTCGATCGACGCCGGTGTGCGCGGCGCCGTCTTCGCCCACGAGATCATGCGGACCGCCGGCGCCACTGCGGCCGACGTGTTGGAGCTGGCGCGCCGACTGGCGGCGCCCGCGTACCAGCGATTCGGCTGGCAGCTGGTGGGTGCGTGGACCACGGCCATGCGCGACGACGACGAGGCCGTCCTCCTGTGGGCCCTGCCCGACTGGGCCGCATGGGCAGCGGGCGAGTCGGCCCAGCGCGACGATCCCGCGGTGAGCGCATGGCGCCAGGCGGCCCGTGCGTCGTCCGTGCACGACTGGCAGCGCATCGTGCTCGTGTCCGCACCGCTGTGTCCGTTCCTCACTGGGCGCCAGCCGACCCGCGACGACCGCGTCGGCTGGGAGGAGTAGCCGGTTCGTTACCGGGGCGGCTCAGTCGAAGCCCGGGACGTCCTCGTCGCGCGGGACGCCGAAGGTGTTGAGGGCCATGGACACCAGCGTGTACTGACCGACGGCGAACACCAGGTCCATGCACTGCTGGTCGTCGAGGTGACGACGCAGGTCCGTCCACGTGGCGTCGGTGATCACCTGGTGCTCGTGCAGCTCGTCGGCGGCCCGAAGCGTGGTCGCCTCGACCGGCGACCAGGCCTGGTCGTCGGGACCGGCCTTGACCCGACCGATCTCCGGGTCGGTGAGACCGACCTCGCGGGCGATGAGCACGTGCTGGCCGAACTCGTAGTCACTGCCGCACCGCCAGCCCACGCGCAGGATCGCCAGCTCGCGGAGGCGATCGGGGAGTGTCGATTTGGTGAGGACGTGGCTGCCGAACACCAGCCACCGGCGGGCCAGGTCGGGATGGTTGGCCAGCGCGCGGAAGATGTTCAGTACCGAGCCGTCGGGTCGGCGAAGCCGATCGAGGAGCTCTCTCTGCGGCGGCGTGGCGTCGTCATCGCTCACCAGGGGCATTCGCAGTGGGTGGGTCATCGCGGGTCCTCCGGGTGGGGTGGCTCGACCGTAGTTCGGCCGGTCGGCCGGCGAGACGGGCGCCGGCGGCCGTATAGGCTCGCCTCAGTCGCAGGCTGGGAGGCTCGATGACGTACCGCCGGCTCTTCCGTGTGGGGCTGGGAGCGTTGGCCCTGGTCTCGTTGCAGATCGGGGCATGGGCCCTGCTGGCCCCTCAGTCGTTCTACGACGACTACCCCGGTCTCGGCCGCACCTGGGTGTCGGTCGACGGTCCGTACAACGAACACCTCGTCCGCGACGTCGGGGCGCTGAACCTGGCCTTGGTGGTCCTGCTGGTGGCTGCCGCGGTGACCTTGTCGCGACCGCTGGTCATCACCGCCGCCGCCGCCACCCTGGCTTGGGGTGCACCCCACCTGATCTACCACCTGGCGCACACCGATGATCTCGACGCCAGTGACGTGGTGGCCAGCCTCGGCGGTCTGGCCCTGTTCGTGGCCATCCCCATCGTCCTCATCGCCCTCACCCCCCGCCTCGAACCCGCCGACCGGTAGCGGGCTGCGAACCCGCTACAGGTAGCCGGCGGTGCGGGCCCAGGATTCGGTGCGCCGCATGCCCTCGGCCAGGTCGACCGCGGGGGACCAGTCGAGGAGGCGACGAGCTTTTGCGCTCGAGTACGTGCCCGTGCGCCGGAAGTAGTCGGCGGTCTCCGCGCCGACGCCGGCGGCCTCGAGCATGGCCGCGAGGTCGTCGTGGGCGAGCTCGGGCAGGTCGACGCCCGTCATGCGGGCATAGTGGCCGAAGAAGTCCCGGTTCTCGATGGCGACACCGTCGGTCACGATGATCACCTGGCCGGCCGCCTCGGGCTTGTCGGCTGCGGCCACCACGGCATCGACCAGATTGTCGACGTAGACGGGGCTGAACACGCCGCCGTCGGTGGGTACGGCGAAGGCGCCGGCCCGGAGACCGAGGATCGGCCACACCGTCCACGGCACCGACCCCGGGCCGTACACATCGCCCGGGCGGATCACCGTGACCTCGACCTCCTCGGCCGCGTGGGCCTGCAGGGCCACCTGCTCGCTGGCCACCTTGGTGTCGACGTATCGGTGCCCATCGGTTCGAACCGGGTGCTGCTCGTCGACCCCGTCCGGGAAGTCCTCGTCGGAGAACGCCCGGACCGACGAGAAGTGCACCACTCGGCGGGCCCCACCGGCCACGGCAGCATCGATCGTGCGCCGCAGACCCATGACGTTGACCGCCCAGCACTCGTCCCACGGGGATGTGTTGTTGACCAGCGCCGCGGTGTTGATCACCACCTCGGCGTCGGCTGCGGCCTCTTGCCAGGCACCCACCTCGCTCACGTCGCCGGCCACGACGTCCAGGGAGGCATCGGCGGCGCGGTCGACCCCGGCGACCTGATGGCCGAGGCCGCGGTATCGATCGGCGAGCGTGCTGCCGATGAAGCCCAGGGCTCCGGTGATGAACACCTTCATACGGGTCTCCTCGTTCGGCGCGGCCAGCGGCAACTATCTTGGCCCACCGATCGGATCGGCCGACCGATCGTGTCGGCCGGGTGATCGGCTTCGGAGGAAGAGGAAGCGATGGAAGCACAATCGGATGCGTTGCGGGCTCGGTTGCTGGACCGGGTCGGCCTGCCGTTGAGCGACTCGGGTCGATCGCAGGCCCCCGACCCGGTGAACGTGCCGATGATCCGCCACTGGGTGGACGCGCTCGACGATCGCAATCCGGTGTACCTGGACGACGAGGTGGCCGCAGCCGGCCGTCACGGTGGGATCGTGGCCCCGCCGGCCATGCTCCAGACCTGGACCATGGGTCGGCCCCGGATCGAAGGGATCGCCGAACGGGGTGGCGCCGCCGGTGAGATGAACCCGGACAGCCCGCTCAGCGTCCTGACCGATGCCGGGTTCCGCGGCACGCTGGCCACCAACAGCGAGCTCGAGTTCGACCGCTACCTGCACCCGGGTGACGTGCTCGAGTCGGTCACGCTGCTCGAGGACGTCTCCGAGCGCAAGGCGACCGGTCTGGGGCTGGGGTACTTCGTGACCTGGGTCTCCACCTACCTCGACGAGGCGGGGGAGGTGGTGGGTCGCCAGCGGTTCCGAATCCTGAAGTTCGATCCCAGCCGCATGGAGGCGCTCGGCGACCGGGCGAGCAAGGCGCGGCCCGAACCCGATCCGCCTTCCGGCGAGGAGCTGCCCGCGATGGAGATCGCGCTCACGCCCACCGTCATCGTCGCCGGTGCCATCGCCTCGCGCGACTTCATGCCCGTGCACCACGACGCCGAGTACGCCCGGGCCCAGGGCGCCCCCGATCTGTTCATGAACATCCTCACCTCGAACGGCTACGTCTCCCGATTCGTCACCGACTGGGCCGGGCCCGAGACGCGGTTGCGCCGCATCGCCATCAAGCTGGGGGCACCGGCGGTGCCGGGCCAGACCTTGCGATTCACCGGGCAGGTGCGCACCAGCAGTACAGACGGCGACCTGCTCGTGGACGAGGTCGCCATCCGGGCCAGCAACGACCTGGGCGACCACGTCACCGGCAGCGTGGAGCTCGATCGGCCGGCCTGAGCGCGGCCGCCTACAGATACAGCCCAGCCAGGACCCCGCCGTCGGTCGTGGGGAGGCACACGCCGCTGATGTAAGCCGACTCGTCCGACGCCAGGAACAGGGCCGCCATGGCGTTGTCCCGCAGCGACGGAGCCCGATCCCGTTTCAGGGGCATCCCCGACGCCGACGGGTCCCAGGGTCCGCGGGCCTCCTCCATCGACAGTCCGGTCACCTCCGAGCCCGGTCCGGTGAAGAAGTTGGTCGACATGCCGTGCAACGGACAGATGGCATTGACGCGGATGCCGTCGGCTCCGAGGTCCACCGCCATGCTGCGCACCAGGGCGTTGACCGCACCCTTGCTGGCGGCGTAGGGCGCCAGGTTGCGGGCACTGGCCAGGGAGACCGCTGACGAGGTGACCACGATCGAACCGCCACCGCTGCTGCGCATGGCCGGTACGGCGTGCTTGCAGCCGAAGAAGACGCCGGTCAGGTTGACGTCGATCACCTGGCGCCATTGCTGCTCGGTGAAGTCCTCGAATCGGGTGTCGGGAAAGCCGGGAACCTGGATGCCGGCGTTGTTGAACAACACGTCCAGGCGGCCATGGTGGTCCATGGTGGCGGTCACCGCGTCCCGTAGATGGGCCTCCACGGTGACGTCGACGGTGCGGGCGATGGCGTCGCCACCGGCCTCGGTGACGGCGGCGGCCGCCGCCTCGGCTCGTTCGGCGTCGACGTCGGTCACCACGACCGATGCGCCGTGTTCGGCGAACAGCAGGGCACTGGCCCGGCCCAGGCCCGCGCCGGCTCCGGTGATGATCACCACTTTGTCCTTCAGTCGCATCCGTGTTCCCTCGATCTGGTCGACAATGGCCTCGGACCGGTGACCGTACC
>JAOUEE010000186.1 GCA_029858875.1 Acidimicrobiia bacterium | reverse complement strand
CTACTCGGTCGGCGTCGGTGCGGGCCGGTCTGGAAGCGATCCCCGCCGACGTCGGCGTGGTGCTGGTGCACGATGCCGCCCGTCCGCTCGCGTCGGTGGCGCTGTTCGATCGGGTCATCGCGGCCGTGGATGCGGGCGCGGCCGCCGTGGTGCCTGCCGTTGCCGTCACGGACTCGATCCGCCACCGACAACGGGGTGTGGTGGATCGAAGCGATCTGGTGGCCGTGCAGACCCCGCAGGGATTTCCGGCCGCCGTGCTGCGGCGAGCTCACGCGGCCCGCGGTGAGGCCACCGACGATGCGGCGCTGGTGGAGGCCGATGGTGGCAAGGTGGTGATCGTGGAAGGGGAAGCGACCAACCTGAAGATCACCCATGCCCACGACCTGGCGTGGGCCGACACCCTGCTGAAGGAGACCTCGTGACCGACCTCCGCATCGGACACGGCTTCGACGTCCATCCCTTCTCCGACGATCCCGACCGGGGCCTGGTGTTGGGCGGCGTCGCCTTCCCCGGTGAGCGCGGCCTGGCCGGGCACTCCGATGCCGACGCCGTGGCCCATGCCTGCACCGACGCGTTGCTGGGCGCCGCCGGACTCGGTGACATCGGTGCCATGTTCCCCGATACCGACCCGGCGCTGGCCGGTGCCGACAGCATCTCGTTGCTGGGGCAGGCCAGTGCGGCGGTGCGCCGGGCCGGTTGGACGCCGGGCAACATCGACTGCACGGTGGTGCTCGAGGCGCCCAAGCTCGCGCCCCGGCGCGACGAGATGCAGCGCCGACTCACCGAGGCGGTCGGTGCCGACGTCACCGTGAAGGGCAAGCGGGCCGAGGGGCTGGGGACACTCGGCCGCCGTGAAGGCGTCGCCTGTTGGGCCGTTGCCCTGGTGACCCGATGAGCGCCGCCAAGCGGGGCCGGGGCCGCTCCCGTCCCGACAGCCGCGGTCCGAGTCGCGGGCCAAGGGGCCGATCGACGCGCGGCTCCACACCCGTGCGCAAGGAGCCGGCCAAGCGCCGAGGGCTGGGCGGCGACCAGGTGGAGGGTCGTCAGGCCGTTCGGGAGCTGCTGGTGGCCGGTCGACGCCGGGTGCGTGAAGTCCTTCTGGCCGGCGAGATGGAGAGCGCCCCCATCCTCGAGGACATCATCGACCTGGCCGACGAGGCCAAGGTGCCCATCCGCGAGATCGGGCGCAGCAAGTTCGAGCAGGAGGCCCGCACGGAGTCCAGTCAGGGCGTTATCGCCCGTGCCGCACCGCTCGACGAGTTCAGCCTGGACGAGCTGATCGACCTCGATGGCCCGGCTCTGCTGTTGGTGCTCGACGGCATCACCGATCCCGGCAATCTCGGCGCCATCCTGCGCACTGCCGAGTGTGCCGGGGTCACCGGGGTGGTGCTGCCCCGGCACCGCGCCGCCCACATCACGCCGACGGTCACCAAGGCGGCAGCGGGTGCCATCGAGCACCTGCCGATGGCCGTGGTGGCCGGATTGCCGGCGGCCATGGCCGACCTCCAGAAGGCCGGGATCTGGACCGTCGGTCTCGATGCCTCGGCCGGGGACTCGCTGTTCGATCTGCGGGTGGCCGACGAGCCGCTGGCCATCGTGCTGGGTTCCGAGGGCGCTGGCCTCTCGCGCCTGGTGGCGCAGCGATGCGACACCGTGGTCAGCCTGCCGCTCAGGGGCGTGTTGGGCTCGCTCAACGTGGCTTCGGCCGCCGCGGTGGCCTGCTTCGAGATCGTCCGTCGGCGCGGCTGACCCGGCCGTGGCCCGCCCGCGGTGCGGCAGACAGAGGTCGTTCCGGTGGGGTGATGATCGGCGTACCCTGCCAGGTGCGCCCGAGTAGCTCATCTGGCTAGAGCACCGGTCTTGTAAACCGGAGGTAGTGGGTTCGAGTCCCACCTCGGGCTCTGCCCCAGGATGGAGTGGTCCGGCGGGTAAGATGTCGGGCAATGGCACTGACCGAACGAGACAAGGCGATCCTCGACTTCGAGCGCATCTGGTGGGCCGAGCCCGGACCCAAGGACGAGGCGATCCGCGAGCGCTTCGAGCTCTCCACCACCCGTTACTACCAGGTGCTCAACGAGATCCTCGATGCCAGCGAGGCCGTCGAGTACGACCCCCTGGTGGTGCGTCGACTACGTCGACTGCGCGACCGGCGTCGCCGCGCCCGCTCCGATGGACGAGCCGCGCAGGACAACCGACGCTGAGGCCGGGACCGGTGCCCGGGCCGCTGGTGCGCCGGGTTAGGATCCATCAACGCCTCTTCAGGAGTCTCGTCTGAGATGACCCTTCCCACTTCTTCCGGCAACAACGGACTCGGTCGATCCATCGGCGACGCCGCTGGACGCGGTGCGGTGCTGGTGGGCATCGCCGTCATCATCGGTGCTTTCTTGTTGTGGGCCGGCTTCGACCGGTCGAGCAGCGACGCCGGCACCGATGACGCGGCGGCGGTCGACGCCGGCGCCACCGACGACGGTGCGGCCACCGACGCGGCCGATGGGAGCACCGACGCTGCTGCCGACAGCGGCACCGCCGATACCGGCACCGACGGGACCCCCGATACCGGCACCACCGATACCGGTGCTGGCACCTCCACGCCCACCGTCACCACTCCGGCCGTGGCCCATCCTCCCAACGAGGTGGTGGTGTTCGTCGCCAACGGCTCGGGGGTGGGCGGCGAGGCCGGCCGTGTGGCCGATCGTCTGACCGCGGCCAACTACACGGCCGAGGCCGGCAACGCCTCCAGCCAGACCGTCGAGGCGACCAAGGTCTACTACCGCCCGGAGTACGGCCCCGACGCCAAACTGGTGGCCGAGGCCCTCCAGGCCCCGGCCAGCGTGATCCAGCAGATGCCGGCCGAGCCCGAGGTCAGCCCCGATTTCGCCGCGCAGGCCGAGGCGGCCAACATCATCGTGATCATCGGCACCGACGGAGTCATCGCGGGCTGAGCGCAGCTCCCGATCGGTCGGGAGGAGCGCACGCATGAAGGTCCTGGTCGCTCCCGACAAGTTCAAGGGGACGGCCTCGGCCGCGGCCGTCGCCGAGGCAGCGGCACGCGGAGCATCGGCCGCCGGTGCGCAGGCCCGCTGCCTCCCGATGGCCGATGGTGGTGAGGGCACGCTGGAGGCACTCGGCGGTCCCAACCGCGAGACGGTCGTGACCGGTCCGCTCGGCGATCCGGTCACCGCAGCGTGGCGCCTGCAGCGATCGACCGCCGTGGTCGAGATGGCGGCGGCGTCGGGTCTGGCGCTCGTCGGCGGCCCCGACGGGAACGACCCGGTGGCGGCGTCGACGGCCGGCACCGGCGAGCTCATCGTGGCCGCGGTCGAAGCCGGTGCCAGACAGATCATCGTCGGCGTGGGGGGGTCGGCCACCACCGATGGCGGCTTCGGTGCGCTGCGGGCCATGTACCCGCTGCCTCGCCTCCGAGGTACCGAGCTCATCGTGGCCTGCGACGTTCGCACCCGATTCCTCGACGCGGCCGCCGCTTTCGGTCCGCAGAAGGGAGCCACACCCGCTCAGGTCGAGTTCTTGCGCCGGCGCCTCGAGCGCCTGGCACAGGTGTACGCCGACGAGTACGGCATCGTGGTCGTCGACGTCGATCGATCCGGAGCCGCGGGCGGGCTGGCCGGCGGCCTGCTCGCCGCCGGCGCAACGCTGGTGGACGGGTTCGACCTGGTGGCCGACCACCTGGATCTCTACGAGGCCATCGAGGCCGTGGACCTGGTGATCACGGGCGAGGGCTTCCTCGACGAGGAGTCGTTCCACGGCAAGGTCGTCGGGGGGGTGCACTCGTACGCGCAGGCCGCCGGTGTCGACGTCCTGGCGGTGGTGGGACAGGCCTTCGACGGGGCTTCCAGCCGGCTCCCCACGCTGGTCCTGGCCGACGAGTTCGGACTGAACGAGGCGTTGGCCCACCCCGAGGCGTGCATCGAGCAGGCCGTGCGCCGTCACCTGGGTGCGACCTGAGCGTTACCGATCAGCGCAGGTCGGAGCGGGCCCGGAAGGCCAGGATGTCCTTGGTGGTATCGGCCTGCGGCAGGAGATAGGTGTGATGCTCGATCAAGCGCCAATCGGGCAACGCCTCCTGGTAGTCCTCGAGCGTGCGCCAGCGCACGTGGTCGGCGTCGGCCGAGTCGCCTGGCTGGGCCAGGTGCTCCTGGATGACCAGGGTGCCATCGATCTGGCAGGTGGAGGCCAGGTTGGCCACCGTGGCCCGCCACGTGTCGGTGTCGACGATGTGGAAGAGCACATCGACGCACATCACCAGCTCGTAGGGTTCCCCGGGCACCGGCCGGTCGATGGGTTGCACGTGGAGCGGTACGCCCGAGCCCAGTCGCTGGCGGGCGATGGCAAGGGCCTCGGCGCTGAAGTCGATACCGGCCACCAGGTGGCCACGGAGCCGGAGGCGCTCGGTGAAGAACCCGATGCCGCAGCCCGCGTCGAGCGCTCGAGCCATGGGATCGACGTGACAGCGATCGAGGACGGCGGCGAGGTGATGCCACTTCTCGTTGTAGTCGGCGAGGTTGGCGGCGTGACCGAGGCCGATCTGGCCGACACCGTCGAGCGACTCACCCTCGCGGGCATGACGGGAGTTCCAGTAGTCGGCCGGAGCGTCCCGGTATGCCGGCTTCTCGCCGTGGGTGATGCGATATGCCGTGCCTCGGAGTGTGGTGGCCAGCTTGCCCATCGGAATCATCCTTTCGATGAAGGGGTAAGGGTGAGTGACGATTGCCGGCTGGCGGCAAGGTCGTAGATCGAGCTGAGAAGGTCACCGATCGCCGTGACCGAATGGCGTTCGATGGCCACACGGCGGGCGGTGTCTCTCGAGTCCCCATCGGCGTCGAGCCACCGAATGAGAGCGATTGCCAGCGCGTCAGCGTCCCCGGGCGCCACCGCGTCCCCCCGTGTCGTATCCAGCAGCTCCGGGATGCCGCCGACCGCTGGGGCCACCACGGGCAGTCCGGTGGCCATGGCCTCCAGTACGGCGACCGGCAGGTTCTCGGTGAACGAGCTGAGGGCGAAGACCCGGGCGGAGCGAAGCGCAGTGGCGACCTGGTCGCGGTCCAGTCGGCCGTGGAACCGCACCTGCGGCTCCAGCCGGTGGCGGGCGACTCGGCGCTCCAGCGGGCCCCGCTCGGGTCCATCGCCCACGATGTCGAATATGGTGTCGGGCCGGCGCCGGCCGACCTCGGCGAACGCATCGATCAGCAGGTCGAGTCGTTTCACCCCCACCAACCGAGCGACGGTGATGATGCGAGGGCTCGTCGGGGGTGTCTCCGGAGGGTGGAAGCGGTCGGTGTCGACCGGATTGCCGAGCACGGTCAGCCGATCCTCGGAGACCAGGCGCCGCTGCACCAGTGCTCGCCCCAGCGCGTCGGAGACGGGCAGCACCCGCTCGGCTGCGGCGTACACCGTTCGGGCCGCGACGCGACCGCTGCCCGAGACCTGCTTGTGCGGGTTGTCGAACGTGAGGGCCGAGCTGTGCTCTGACACCACATAGGGGATGTCACGTCGGGCGCGCAGACCGGGCAGGCCCCTGCTGGCGGCCGCGAAATGGCCATGGGCCACGGTGATGTCGATGCCCTGCGCGGCGAGGTGGTCGACGACACGGGTGAGGACCTGGGCTTCCAGCCGCAGGCTGGTCTGGGGCCGGAAGCGACGGGCCCGCAACCGAGGCCGGGTGACGGTGATCGGCCCATCGCCATCCCAGCGGGGGAGGTGTCGGGTCAGCGGGCCGGGTCGGACGCGCACGGGAACGACGAGCTGGTGTCGAGCGGCGGCTCGAACCCACTCGTCGGCGACCGGGAGGTCGGGAACGAGCATCATCGTCGCGGGTGTGGTGCGGCTGGCCATCTGTTCTCCTGTTCGGCGCCGGCGGGGCGAAGGTGAGGCCATCGACCCTCGGTGCCGATCAGCGTGGGGTGCGGGGCCAGCCGGTAGCGTTCCTGATCGTGATCGACCCGTGCCCTCTCTGCGGGCAGCGCCTCGCCGATCCGGTGTCGAGTACCCCGTACGCGGTCATCTTCGGTGCCCTTCGGGACCAGTTCGGTGCCGCCATCGACGCCGAGCTGGAACAGCGGTACTCACCGGCGGTCACCGCCGACGAGTACCGCTGTCAGGAATGCCGACTCCAGTTCTTCTCGCCCATGAACCCCGGCGGCCCCGACTTCTACGCCGCCCTGGCCGCTTCGGACCGTTACTACCGGGGCGAACGGTGGGAGTACGAGCTGGCCCTGGCCGCCATCCCGCCCGGCGCGGCGCGGGTACTCGACGTGGGCTGCGGTCGGGGCGACTTCCTGATGCGCGCCAGAGAACGGACCACCTCGGTGATGGGGGCCGAGACCAACCCCGACGCCCACCCGCACCTCGTCGATCGGGGCCTTGCCTTCCACGCCGGTGACCTCGCCGACCTGGAGGGCCAGTTCGACCTGATCTGCGCCTTTCAGGTGTTCGAGCACCTGGCCGACGTGGCCACCCTGCTGCGACCGTCCCTCGGCCGTCTGGCCCCCGGTGGCACGCTGTTCCTGTCGGTCCCCAACCGACTCCGGCTATCGGCTCATCCCCGCCTCGAGCCGCTCGATTGCCCACCCCATCACGTGAGCCGCTGGAGTCCGGCGCAGTTCGAGCAGCTGGCCGACCGGCACGGTCTGGTCCCCCACGCCCTGCATCGTCAGCGCAGGACCCCGACGTCGGCGGCCAAGGTGATGTTCCACCGCACCATCGGCCGCAGCCGCAAGGTTCCGGGCGGGCCCACCTGGCGTGGCATCGTCAGACGGGCTCGTTGGGCCAACGCCATGGCGGTCGAGCTGCGCCGACGGTGACCGTGGCCCTATCGCTCAGGTGGGTGGCCGCAGACGCAGCCGACCGGTGGGTGGCCTCGGTCGGACCTCCACGATGGCGCGGGCCACCAACAACAAGGCGTCGCTGTGGTCACCCCGGTCGGCGTGTTCGACCGCGTCGAGGGCGGCGAGGTGGGGGCACTCGGTCAGATGTTGGACCAGCTCGGCCAATCGTTCGTTGGTGGCCGGCGCGCTCGTCCTGGACTGGGTCGTTTCGGTGACAGGCATGGGAATGCATCTCCGGGGGTGGTGTTGCCCGTTTCTTCGGCGCGTTGGTCGTCGACCTGTAGGCCGAATGGCCCATGTCCGACTCCGGCTCGGGAATGCCGACCTGTCTGGTCATGTTTCAACCCACGTCCGCTAGCCTGCGGATCAGATCGACCGACGAGGATTGACCGATGACTGCCACTGTTCGCGTTCCCACCACCCTCCGTACGCTCACTGCCGGAGAGAGCGAGGTCAGCGTCGACGGCGCGACCGTGCGCGAGACGCTCGATGCTCTCGAGGCAGCCCACCCGGGCTTCCGGGAGCGCCTCATCGACGATGACGGCAACCTCCGCCGGTTCGTGAACGTGTTCGTCGACGACGATGACATCCGCTTTCTCGATGGTCTCGACACGGCGGTGCCCGATGGGGAGACCGTGGCCATCGTTCCCGCGGTGGCCGGCGGCTGACGCCCGACCCGCAGGGTCGGTTCAGACCAGTTCGAGGCCGCTGCCGAGGCGGGTCAACGCCAGGAGCTCGGCGATGCGGGCCGGCTTCGGCAGGATCTCCACAGCCGGGTCACAGAACTGGAGCTCGGCTGCGGCCCAGTGGTCGTCGGTGTGGAGCACCACACGGGTGGCCGGGGCGATCGAGCGGTCGGACCGGGCCTTCACCAGGTCGATCTCGGAGGTCCCACCCGAG
>JAOUEE010000185.1 GCA_029858875.1 Acidimicrobiia bacterium | reverse complement strand
CGTCGAGCTCGAGGAGATCAGCGACGATCGCGGCTTCTTCGCCCGGTCGTTCTGCCAGAACGAGTTCGCCGAGCACGGCCTGAAGCCCCAGGTGGCTCAGGCCAACCTGTCGGTCAACCACCGGGCCGGCACCTTGCGCGGCATGCACTATCAACTGCCTCCCGCGGCCGAGACCAAGCTGGTGCGTTGCACCCAGGGCGCCATCCACGACGTCATCATCGACCTCCGTCCGGACTCGCCCACCCGATTCGAGCACTTCGGCGTCGAGCTCACGGCCGCCAACCGCAAGGCCCTGTACGTGCCGGAGCTGTTCGCCCACGGATACCTGTCACTCACCGACGGGGCCGAGGTGGGCTACCAGGTCGGCGAGTTCTACACGCCCGGGTACGAGCGTGGTCTCCACCACGCCGACCCGGCCTTCGGCATCGAGTGGCCCCACACCATCGACGTCATCTCGGACAAGGACGCCGCCTGGGCGCGCTTCGACCCCGACACCGTTCTCGACTGAGGCAACGCAGGAGTCCATCGTGATCATCGTCGACAACGCCCTCCGGCAGCGGGAGCAGGCCGGCGACCCCATCAAGGTCGCCATGATCGGAGCCGGCTTCATGGGCCGGGGGGTGGTGAACCAGACCCTCAACTCGGTGCCGGGGATGGACATCGTGGCCATCTCCAATCGCAACATCGCCGCCGCCGAGCGGGCCTTCACCGAGGCCGGGGCGACCGATTCGGTCAAGGTGTCGTCTGCGGCCGAGCTCAGCCAGGTGGTGGCCGACGGCGGGCGGGCCATCACCGATGATGCCTTCGTGTTGACCCGGGCCGAGGGCATCGACTGTGTCCTCGACGTCACCGGCGACGTCGGATTCGGGGCGGCCGTCACCGTGGACGCCATCGACCAGGGCAAGCACCTGGTCACCATGAACGCCGAGCTCGACGGCACCGTCGGGCCGATCCTGCGCCGCAAGGCCGACGCCGCCGGGGTGATCCTCAGCGCGTGCGACGGTGACCAGCCAGGGGTGCAGATGAACCTGTACCGGTTCGTGCGCTCGATCGGTGTCGAGCCCCTGGTGTGCGGCAACATCAAGGGTCTCCAGGATCCGTATCGCAATCCCACCACACAGCGGGAGTTCGCCGAGAAGTGGGGCCAGAAGCCCGAGATGGTGACGTCGTTCGCCGATGGCACCAAGATCAGCTTCGAGCAGGCCATCGTGGCCAACGCCACCGGCATGACCGTGGCCAAGCGGGGGATGTACGGCTACGAGTACGAGGGCCACATCGACGAGGCCACCAGGCTCTACGACATCGACGAGCTGCGCGAGCTGGGCGGCATCGTGGAGTATGTCGTGGGCTTCGGCATCCAGCCCGGACCTGGGGTGTACGTCTTCGGCAGCCACGACGATCCCAAGCAGCAGCACTACCTCAACCTGTACAAGCTGGGCGAGGGGCCGCTGTACTCCTTCTACACGCCGTACCACCTGTGCCACTTCGAGGTTCCGCTGTCCATCGCCCGGGTGGTCCTGTTCGGTGACCCGGTGATGCAGCCGGCCGGCGCGCCGAGAGTCGAGGTCATCGCCCGAGCCAAGACCGACCTGGCGGCGGGAACGGTGATCGACGGGCTCGGCGGCTATCACACGTACGGGGAGTGCGAGACGGCAGCCATCACCGCTGACGAGGACCTGCTGCCCATCGGGGTGGCCGAGGGCGCCACGCTGCGGGTGGACGTGGCCAAGGACCACTGCCTCACCTACGGCGACGTCGACTTGCCGCCGGGGCGCCTGATCGACCAGCTCCGCACCGAACAGCGCACCACCTTCACCCAGCCCTGACCGAAATTGCGTCAGTTGGTGACAACAGGCGCGACGAACTCACGCCGATTCGGTTGGGGCGGGGCGATGAGGGGCCACGGACGATGGCGCTCGACGGCGAGAGCCACGTCGAAGAGCAACTCGTCGTGATGGTGCGGGGCCAGCACCTGCATCCCCACGGGGAGGCCGTCCACCGTGCCGGCCGGGATCGACACCGCCGGATTGCCGTACACGTTGGCGATCACCGTGAGCCCGCCCATGGCCACCAGCTCGGGGTTGGCCCGGTTGGTGAGATCGATCAGCCGGTTGGGCAGCTTGGTGTAGCCGGCGCTGAGCGCACGCACCAGGCCCATGATGGCCCGGAAGGCGGTGAGGCCCACCCGAGAGGACAAGAAGCCCTCGACGACGCTGCCGTCGGGGTTGCTGGTGGGGGCGTCGGCCGCGAAGGCCGGCCCGGGATTGGTGGAGGCGATGACGAAGTCGACCTGTTCGAACACCTCGGCCAGCGCCTCGTTGAGCTGGATCCGCAGATCCTCGGCCCGCGCCGCCGTTCGGAGGTTGTAGAGGGCCTGCGACATGTACAGTCCGCCGGCGATCTCGGCCGTCATGTCCTTGGCGCAGCTGGGCCACCGGTCACCCAGGTCGGCGAGCAGGGTGGACATGTTGCCCATCATCCAGTGGGAGATGAAGTTGGGCAGCGTGACGTCGAGCTCCACCAGCTCCATGCCGGTGTCGGCGACGAGCGCATCGGCCGCAGTGCGCAGGTTGTCCTCGACTCCGGGATCGAGGTGAACGCCGCCGAGGCCGGGAACCACCGCCACCTTGCGACCGCGCAGCTCGTGGGTGCCGAGTCCGGCCTCGAAGCCGGGGTGGCGGGGGAGGCTGGTCGGGTCGCCGCCATCGACGCCACCGCACACGTCGAAGTAGCGGGCGGCATCACGCACCGATCGGGCCAGATTGCCGAGGACGACGGTGTTGGGTCGGGAGTAGGCCCCGGGGCTGCGGGGGATGCGGCCGAAGGTGCCCTTCATGCCGAGCAGGCCGGTGTACCCGGCCGGAATCCGGATGGACCCACCGCCGTCGCCACCACCCGCCAGGCTCACCAGGCCGCCGGCCACCGCGGCGGCCGAACCCCCCGACGAGCCGCCGGCGCTGCGGCCCCGGCGCCATGGGTTGTGGGTCACACCGTTGAGTCGGGTGACGCTGACGTTGAGGCCACCGAACTCGCTGGCGCAGGTGAGCCCCACCGGGACGGCGCCGCCGGCCAGCAGGCGGGCGCTGTGCACACTGGTGGTGGGTGCGATGCGGTCTTCGAACACCAACGAGCCCTCGGTGTAGGGCCAGCCCTCCACCCGCTCCAGCTCCTTGATCCCCGTGGGGACCCCGCCGAAGGGTAGGTCCGTGTCGGCCTGGGCTGCAGCGGTCCGCGCCCGGTCGGCGTCGATGAACGAGAAGGCGTTGAGGTCCGATCGATCGATGGCGGCCAGGCTGGCCTCCAGCTCCTCGACCGGTGACCGCTCGCCGGCGCGCAAGGCGTCGACGAGCGAGCACGCGTCGCCGGTCCAGGGTGTGTCGGCCACGGCTCAGTCCTGCTTTCTGGCCCGGCTGGGCGCCACGCGTGTCTGTTCTCCGGGCATCTTCGGATATTGGGGTGGCCACGGCGCATCGGGCAAACCGGCGGCCTCGTCCCTCGCGGCCAGGTCGAGGAGCGGTCGGAGGTCCTGGGGATCGTCGTTGATGGCCGCCCAGGCGTCGCCCTGCTCGGCCACCAGCGGCGGCACGGTGTCGATGGTGAAGTCCTGGGGCTCGATGGCGGTGACCTCGTCCCAGCGGACCGGGAACGAGACCGGGGCGATGGGGTGGGGCCGTACCGACCACGCCCCGAACACCGTCTTGTGGGGAGCGTTCTGGTTGAAGTCGATGAACACCCGCTGACCCCGCTCCTCCTTCCACCAGGCCGCCGTGAGCTGCGCGGGGTGGCGTCGCTCCAGCTCACGAGCCGCAGCCACTGCTGCGGCGCGAACCTGGTAGCCGTCCCACCGGGGCTGGAGGCGCACGTAGATGTGCAGCCCGCGACGACCGGTGGTCTTCGGGTACGCGGTGAGGCCGATGTCCGCGAAGAACTCCTGGACCAGCAGCGCGCCGTGCTGGATGTCGGACCACTCGGTGCCGGGCCCGGGGTCGAGGTCGATGCGCAGCTCGTCGGTGTGGTCGGGGTCGGCGGCGAGGTAGGGCCAGGGGTGAAAGCCCAGGCAGCCCATGTTGACGGCCCAGGCCACGTGGGCGATGTCGGCCGCCACCATGGCGTTGGAGGTGGTGCCGTTGGGGGTGGACACCTCGGTGGTCTCCAGCCAGTCGGGGGCACCCTTGGGCACGCGCTTCTGGAAGAAACTCTTGCCCTCGGCCCCGTCGGGGAACCGCTGCATGAGTGTGGGCCGCCCGCCCATGGTGGCCATCACCTGTGGCTCCATGTGCCGGTAGTACTCGACCAGGTCGAGCTTGGTTTGCCCCTGGTGGGAGAAGAACACCTTGTCGGGGCTGGTGATGCGGACCGTTCGCCCGGCCAGCTCCAACTCGACCACGTCGTCGGCCTTGCCCATGGGGCCAAGCTATTCCAGCCGAGCCGAGACGCGCTCCCATTCGGTCAACCAGCGGGCAGCACTCTCCTTGGCCTCGTCGTGCTCATCGGCCAGCTGTCGGACGCGTTGGTGATCGTCGTAGATGTCGGGATCACCCAGTTGGGCGGCCAGCTCGGCCACCCGGGCTTCGGCCTTCTCCCACTGTCGTTCCACCTTGGCCAACTGCTTGCGGGCCTCGTGCTGGCCGGCACCCGAGCTCTTCCCGGCCGGCGACGGGACGGCCGCCGGCCGGGCCTTCTGGCCGCTGGTCCGCTTCGGCTCGGGCCGGCGCGTGGTGGTGCCGGTGCCACGAGGCGCCAGCACATCCTCGTCGACGCCTTCGTGGAAGCGCACGCGGCCATCGCGGACCTCGATGAGGCCATCGGCGACCGAACGCACCAGGTGGCGATCGTGCGTCACGAGGAGCATGGTGCCGGGATAGGCGGTGAGGGCATCCTCGAGCACGTCGCAGCTGGGCAGGTCGAGGTGGTTGGTGGGCTCGTCCAGTACCAGGAGGTTCACCGGATTCACCATCAACTTGCCCAACGCCAGTCGGGTCCGTTCGCCACCGGAGAGATCGCCCACCAGGCGGTCGGCGGCCTCGCCGGGGAAGCCGAACGACCCCAGGAACGTCCGGAGGTTGCGACTGCCGGGATCGGGCACCGCGGTGGCGAACTCCTGGTAGGCCGTCCGTGCCGGGTCCATGGCCTCGGTCTGGTCCTGCACGAACACCGCTGTATCGACGTTCGACCCCCGGGTGATGGTGCCGGCGGTGGGCTCCAGGTCGCCGAGCAGTAGCCGCACGAGGGTGGTCTTTCCGCCCCCGTTGGGGCCGATCAGGGCCAGCCGCCGGCCGCGCTCGATCACCAGGTTCACGTCGCGCAGCACCGGCGTGTCGTCGTAGCCGACGTCGACGCTCTCCAATTCGGCGATCACGCGAGACGATCGTTGGGGCTCGGGAAAGCCGAAGCGGGCCACCAACTGACGCCGATCGGGCACCGCGATGCGTTCGAGCTTCTCCAGCGTCTTGATGCGACTCTGCACCTGCCTGGCCTTGGTGGCCTTGTAGCGGAACCGCTCGACGAACCTCTCGACGTGGGCGATCTGGCGGTCCTGCTGGCGGGCGGCGGCCTCGAGTTGGGCCAGCCGCTCCTCGCGGGCCACGACGAACTCGGCGAAGCCACCCACGTACTCCGTGGCCGTTCCGCCGATCAGCTCCACCACCCGATTGGCCACGTCGTCGATGAAGTCGCGGTCGTGGCTGACGAACAGCAGCGCGCCGGACCACTTCTGGAGATGCTCACCCAGCCAGGCGATGCTGTCGAGGTCGAGATGGTTCGTGGGTTCGTCGAGGATGAGCACATCGGGATCCGACAACAACAGGCGGGCCAGCGACACCCGCATGCGCCAGCCACCCGACAGCTCGCGCACCCCTCGGTCGCCGTCCTCGGGGGCGAAACCCAGTCCGGCCATCACCCGATGGGCCTCGGCCTCGAGGGCGTATCCCCCGAGCTGCTCGAATCGGCTCTGGGCCTCGCCGTAGGCCGCGAGCGTGGCCTCGTCGGGGCCATCAGCCATGGCCGCCTCGAGGCGATGCAGCTCATCGGCCAGCTCTCTGACCGGTCCGGCTCCGGCCAGCACCTCTTCGAGTACGGTGCCATCGGAGACTCCGGGCAGCTCCTGGGGCAGGTAGCCGATGCGTAGGTCCTTGGGACGGTGGACCTCTCCCGAATCGGCGACCTGGTCGCCCATCAGGATCTCGACCAGCGTGGTCTTGCCCACCCCGTTGCCGCCGACGAGCGCTACCCGGCGACCGGGCGCCAGCTGGAGAGTCACGCCGGAGAACAGCGTGCGGGGGCCGTGGGCCTTGGCGAGGTTGGAGGCCGTCAGCACCCAGCGCAGGGTATCCCTCCAGTTCGGCCATGCCGTGGCCGACAGGTACGATGGGTGTGTCCCAGGAGGACGTGAAGGTGTTCGTCGACATCTCCGAGCTCACGGGCGCTTTGATCGGAGCGAGCGTGTGTGTGGTCGGCTCCGGGCCCGTGGGTCAGTCGGTCGCGTCGGTGTGCGCCGCCCGAGGACTCGACACGCTGCTGGTCGAGGCCGGCGGTCCCGGAAGGGATCGATCGTTCCGGACCCTCACGATTCCTGACGGCGGTAGTCGCCGAGGCCGGTACTCCGATGTATCGGTCCATCGCACGCTCGATGTGGGCGGTACGGCGCGTCAGTGGGAGATCAACACGACGGACGGACCGGCGGTTCGGATGGTGGGGCTGACCGCCAGCGACTTCTGCGATCGTGGCATCTCCCCCGTGCCGTGGCCGTTCGGGCTCGACGAGCTCCAGCCCTATTACGCCGAGGCCAGCGCCCTCAGTGGCATCGATCCGGACCCCGGCTCGGTGGAGCACTTCGCCGACGACGCCAACCGGCCGCTGGACTTCGGTGGAGCGCCGGTCACCACCAGGGTGTTCCAGCTGGCCCAACGGTCGCGGTTCCTACCGCCCACCTCAGCCGTGCTGGCCGACCCTCGCATCCGTGTCATCAGCGGCGCTCTCGTCACCGAGCTCGTCGTCGATCGCGCCGGACAGCGGGTGCGCCGGGCCGTGGTGGCGCACCACCTGGGGACGCGACAGATAGAGGCCGACGTGTTCGTCGTGGCCATGGGCACCATCGGCACCACCCAGCTGCTGCTGGGCAGCCGCTCGTCGCATCATCCGCAGGGGATCGGCAACCACGCCGACCACCTGGGCCGACACTTCACCGATCATCCCATCGTCCGGGCGGGCTACTTCCAGCTCGACGACCCGTCCACGGTCGGCCAGTTGGGCCTGTACGACCTGGGCACGCACGGTTCGGCTCGACCCTGGGCCAAGCTGGTGCTCGACGATGCCGTGGTGGTCGACCGAGGCCTGCTCAACACGTTCACCGCGCTCTTCCCCTTCCGGGCCCCCCGTTTGGCCGCGCTGCGGCCCAGGTGGGACCAGATCCACGCATCCGGTGCTCGAACCGGGTCGGTCGCGGCACTGCGGGGGCTGCTCATGGGGGCCGAACGTGGGCTCGGCGCCGGGGCGCACGCGCATGCCATCCTCGACACCCTGCGCGGCCCCGATGACCTGTTCTGGTACACCGCCGACCGGTTGCGCCTGGCCCTGCCCCACCACCGCTACTGCGGCTTCAACTCACCCGGCTGGTCGCGCGAGGACTGGCAGGGCCGGGTGGCCATCGATCTGATCCAGCTCTGCGAGCAGCGTCCCGAACCCGACAACCGTATGGTGCTCACCGACCGCGTCGATGCGTTCGGTCGGCTCCGGTTCCGCGTGGACTGGCGATGGTCGACC